>DAOORM010000001.1:0-28524 GCA_035389265.1 Flavobacteriales bacterium
CGCAACTCGTCTGGGCTGGGGGTATCCATGGGATCGACGGGGAATTGAGCAAGCCGCTGATGGCATGATACGCACGGCGAAGGGCGGGTGGTGGGGTGTTGGGAACTTTAATGCGGCGAATGGCACAGCCTGCCTGATCCGAGCCTTGTCTACGTGCGCTCGCACCCTAGTGGAGAGAGAGCCTAGCGTGGTGCAATAAGCTCACACAACGAACAAAGGATCCTTGCGGATCCCTTGCCCTAGTGGCTGGCAGCGTTGGCTGACCAACCTCCCCAGGATGGTTACTTGCCGTCGCCGTCCTTATCGGCTTCGGTCTTCGCGTCCACCCAATCCTTCTGACGATCCCACCAGTTCTTGGTCTCATCCACGGCCTTACGACCTTCCATCTTCACCTCGTTCCAGTTGTCCTTGGTGCTGCCATCGTAGCTGACCATGCTCGCATCGATACGGGCGATGTTCTGCTCCAGTTCGGCGATGTGGCGTTCGGTCTCGGCACGCTTCTCGGCGTTCTTGATACCGTCGGCCAGGTCCTTGCGCTCGCGCTCCAAACGGTTGCTCAGCGTTTCGCGGAGGTTGGCCATCTCCTTACGGGCCTCCTCACGTTCGTTCATCCACTCCTGGGCGTCGTCGGCCTTGCCCACCTCGTTGCGGTTCTCTTGCATTTGCTCGTTCACACGCTCCGTTTCTTTGCCAGCCTCGGTGCCACAGGCTACCAGCAAACCACCGCTAAGCAGGAGGGTCGCCAGGAAATAGGGTTTGGTACTCATGCCCTGCCGGTGGCAAATGCCGCGCCCGATGTGCGGATCATGGAAAAAGCCCGTCAACCGTGCACATTCCATAGAACCGTGCAGAGGGATCGGTCCCGTTATCTCCCCACGACTGGGTGGGAAATCCCCAAGAGACCACAACGCAGCATCGCTGCTTGTCACGCCAAGGTCTTCGTCGACAGACCATGACTCGGTTCCCCTTCAACCCCGTAGGAAGGTAAGGGATCACATCCAGCCTTGCGATGCCGCAAAGCGCCCGATCAATGCAGCAACCGCCAAGGTGAAGGCCACGAGCATCACCATGCGCCAACGACTGCTCTGATAGCGACGTGCGAGCAGCAGGGCCACTAGTGCAACAACGATGAGCGCGGTGGAGATCGTTTTGGGCCAGTAGCCATCAAGAAGGTCCACGACCAAGGCGATGGAAGCAAGGGTCAGCAACACCCACACCACGGCGTTGCCGGGCCGGATTTCTCGTGGGGCGGGTGCTGCGTTCATCCGGTGAAGTTAACTCGGCTGTTCAACGAAAGTGCACTTCATCGTCCAGACGTGTTCTCCTTCTTCACGCCATGCATTTCGGCGAGTCATACCAGCGCCTTTATGTGAGCACCTGACATGAGTCGAACGCTTCTGCCCTACTTATCCTCCGTACCGTTGAACAGGCGCTTGATGAATCCCTGCTTCGGCGCTTCCGGCGCCTCTACCGAGGAGAGGTTGATCTGTTGGTCCACGGCCGGCTGAAGCGCTTGGATGAAGGCGTTGCGCACAAGATCGACGATGGCGTAAAGCACGTTCGTCCGCGGTCCATCCATGCGCCCCTGGAAGCGCACCTTGGTGGCCACCTGTTCTTCTTTGCGGTTCTTGAACAGGCCACCCACACCACCAACCACCACCTCCCAGAGCTTTCGTAGGGCGTTGTCGTTGCGGTCCTCCTTGCCCACCACATCCAGGTCCTTGATGATGGGTTTCACATACCCTGCGAAGCCTCCGTCCTTCGCCGCCATCTCGGTGTAGAGGCCCATGTTCCCCTTGTTCACATCGAACTTGCCGTAAGCCTGCATGAAGCCGTTGAGTTCGGTCAGCTCCAGATCCTTCAACTCAGCGTTCAGGTCGAACGTGGGCATGTCAGCGAGCGGGTTCAACTTCATGCGTATGGCCATGGTGCCGCCATACACGTTGGCATCCAGGCGTACGGTGGAGGGCAGGATATCCCCTTCATCGTATTTGTTCCGCAGGTTCAGGGCCAACAATTCGATGCGATCCATCTGGATATCCACCGCCGGAGTGGTGGTGGGGTCGCGGAACCGGAGGATACCGTCGTGGATCTCCACCCGGTTCACCCGGATCGGAAGCAAGTCGTTCAACAGTTCGCTGAAGGTGGTGGTATCCTCCTGCACGGCAGCGGGCTCCACGGCATCCTTGGTGAAGATCACCGCCGGACGCTCAACCACCAGTTCACCCACTACGGAACCGCGGAACAGGGCCTTCCACTCCACCGACAGGTCGATCACATCGGCTGCCACGAAGGGGGTGCGGTCCTGCGTCACGGAGTCCACCTGCTCGATCACAAGCTCTTCGATCTGGTAGGCACCACGGATCAGCGCGAGGTCAAGGTCCTCGATATGGCCGTGGTATCCGGGGAGTTCAGCCAGCCGGTCATTCACCAGCTCGAGCAGTACGTAGGGCAGGATGATGCGGATCGTGAGCAACACGCCCAAGACGATCAACAGGATGCGGAGCTTGCGCTTTCGCCGTGGATGAACGGTGGTGTCCAAGGACATGCTATTTCGTGAATGCCGTCAGCATTCAGTGGTGTTTCTCAGTTATTCGATGAAGCCTTTCAATATCCGCTCGGTTCCGGAGTCGCTCAGTACCACGGTCAGCTCCCTGGTATCGCACAGGAGGTCGACTACAACTACATTGTCCGCGAGCAAGTACTTCATCAACTTGTTCGAGTCGGGCACCTTGGCCTCCTACTTCAATGCGCTGGTTTCAAGGTCTTCCGGCATCGTCATGCTTGCGCCAATGTACGATCAGGCCTTCGTCGCGTAGACCGGATCCTTCTCGCGTGCCCAATGGCGATGAGCCGCGATGGCGTCGATGAAAGCATTGATCACCGCTTTGCCGGTACGTCCGTGCACCATCCCGGGTCCCTCCTTGTCCTCCGCCATACCCCAGGCATCGAACAGTTGGTCGGCATTGCCGATCAGCGCGATTGCTTTGGCGTGGCGATGGGCATCGCATACGAAGTCCTTCGCATCGGGGTAGTGCAGCCACGGTTCTTGGTTCACCACGGCAATGGCATCGAAGACCACGGAAGTGCTCGTCATCAGGGTCTGATCCACTCCTTTCGCCAAGGTCGGTGCGATCACCTTCACCATGGCGCCTTCGGCTTCCAGGGCGGCCTTCAGCGCTGTGGCATCGCGTATGCCATCCATGTCCGCCAGGATGCCCACACGTCGTGTACGGATCCCTTCCTTGAGAGTGTTCGCCATGCTCAACGCTTCGGAGCGCTCCACCACGGGCTTCTCCTCGTAGGGTTGCACATCATCGGGTGATGTGTCCGCCGGAATGCTATGGTTGAGGGGTTCCACCACTGCGGGCACTTCCAGATCGAAGGCTTCGGCCACACGGGTGGCGAGGTCATGATCCACATAGGCCAGCAGACCGATCATCCGTTCACGCACTGCGGCGGTATCCAGCTTGGCCAGTTCGAACCGGAGCGCGTTGATGATGTGGTTCTGCTCAGGCGTGCTTTGGCTTCTGTAGAACAACGTGGCCTGGCTGAAATGGTCCATGAACTTCTCGCTCTTGGCGCGCACCTTCATGTCTTCCATGGGCTCGGGAAAGGAGGTGGAACCGCCGTTCTTCATGGCCGCTTGGAAGGGACAGCCACCGCCGAGTGAATTGGGCTCGTAGTTGATGTGGTTCTTGTTGATGGTCTGTCGCATGTGTCCATCGCGGTGGTTGTTGTGCACCGGTGCGAGCGGCCGATTGATGGGGATCTCGTTGAAATTGACACTGCCCAGGCGGGAGAGCTGCGTATCGGGGTAAGAGAACAGCCGCCCCTGCAACAACGGATCGTTGCTCAGGTCTATCCCGGGCACCAAGTGGCCTGGATCGAAAGCCACTTGCTCGGTCTCAGCGAAGAAATTGTCCGGATTGCGGTTCAAGGTCATCTTGCCTACGCGCTGCACCGGCACGAGTTCTTCCGGGATCAACTTAGTGGGATCGAGAAGGTCGAAGGGGTATTTATGTTCATCCTTGGCCGGTACGATCTGTACACCCAGTTCCCATTCCGGGTAGTCACCGTTCTCGATGGCCTCCCACAGATCACGCCGGTGGAAATCCGGATCCTTACCACTGATCTTGGTGGCTTCGTCCCAGGCCACGGAATGCACGCCGAGCAGGGGTTTCCAATGGAATTTCACGAAGCTGCTTTCTCCCTTAGCATTGACGAAGCGGAAGGTGTGCACACCGAAACCCTCCATCATGCGGAGGCTGCGCGGGATGGCACGATCGCTCATGGCCCACATGATCATGTGCATGCTTTCGGGCATCAGACTGATGAAGTCCCAGAAGGTCTCGTGCGCGCTGGCGGCCTGTGGCATTTCGTTATGCGCTTCGGGCTTCACGCTGTGGATGAGGTCGGGGAACGTCATCGCATCCTGGATGAAGAAGACCGGGATGTTGTTGCCGACCAGATCATAGATGCCCTCATCGGTGTAGAACTTCACGGCGAAGCCGCGCACGTCACGCGCCAGATCGGTGCTACCCCGCGAACCGGCCACCGTGCTGAAGCGCACGAACACCGGCGTGCGGCGCGCAGGGTCGTTGAGAAAACCGGCCTTGGTCCACTTGGCCAGTGGCTCATAGACCTGGAAGTAGCCATGCGCCCCGGACCCACGCGCGTGAACCACCCGCTCGGGGATGCGCTCATGATCGAAGTGCATGATCTTATCCCGCAGGATATGGTCCTCCAGCAACGTGGGACCACGCAACCCGGCCTTCAGACTGTTCTGGTTGTCGTTGATGGGAAGACCCTGATCCGTCGTTAGCCTTTGATCGGCCGCGTCGGTGGTGTTCCTTCGGAGATCGGTGGTCTTCGCGTTCTCGTTGGATTCTGGTTTGCGCGTTGAAGTGCGCTTGCGGGGCGTATCACGTTTGGCCATGGTGCGTGGGGTCTAGGTGCTCACACAGAAAGGACCGTGCCCAGCTGATGCCCAACTCGCGCATGCCCACATACCACTGCGGAAGTCCGTAACACATGAGCGCGGGCATTCACCACCAATGAGGCGCAGCTTTCCCGATCGTGGTCGGCTATGTCCCCGATCGGGGCCAGCTCCCGAAGCTTCGTAGGTCTCCGACTTCGGGCCAATGCGTTCTTAACTATCGCCGCCGAGTGCCTCTTCGAAAGTGATCTTGGCACCGCTTGGAAGTACCACCCACAACAGAACCAGCGACGAAGGACACCACATGGTCCTCCCCCACTGCGACATCACTCCACGTCATCATCACGGTGGTCCCTGTCCATCCGCCAGAATCGGTAAGCCACGTAGCAGATCACAACAAAGTAGAGGACGACTAATGAGGTATGTAGCAGCATGCATGTAGCTGCGTTCACGATCCGGGGAAGGATCTCCCCAGACGCAGCGTTGGCGAAGCAAGCGAAGTGGCGGAGGGATTTGGACCAAAACCGGACCAGCGACTGCAAAAACTCCACGGGTATGAACCGATGTTCGACGAATTCGCGGAGGGTGTTAGCCGCATACGTTGAGTGGCACGCCTATGGAGCATTCAGGTTCAAAAGCACCACCATGGCTACCCGACCATTCATCCGTATGCTGGAAGTGAAACTGGACGAAGCCTTTTTCGTGTTCTCCCAGCTACCCAAACAATTGAACGGTGCCGCCAGGCGGCTAGGACTGCATGCCCTGCGTACCGATGTACTGGCCCGTGCGAGTGTGCTCGGCGCGCGCGCTATTAAATTGATGACGGCCCTGAGCAAGTGGGGCGGCCGCAAACCGGCCCCTTGCGATTGCGCCGATCTCGCCACCGAGCTGAACGACCTGCGCTACGCATCGAAGACGACCGCGCCGGAACGCTGGCTCTATTCCAAAGCACTGCATATCACGAACAAGCTCACGGGCATGGTGCACGAGCGCTTGGTGCAGGCGCGGCGCTTGGCGATCTTGCTGGGCGAGCGGGTCCTTGCCGCCGACATCAAAGAGTTGTTGGAGGAAGAGCCTGTAGCAGAGGCCCAGTTGAACATGGCTGAAGGTGACCACAGCCCCTCCAACGGTACGTAGCGGTTGAAGTGTTGGTGCATAGCTGCGTGCCATGCGCACAAAGGTCAGTACCGCCGCCTTGGTCCGATAGGCACAATCCATCTTGCGCGCTGCTCATCGGTTGTACGAGCGCCCAGGTTCCACGGGCCTCCCGAGCGCGACGTGCATGATCAGCATGGTACACGAGATCGGTGTACAGAAGTGCTGGCTGCCGATAACAACAGATGACCGCTGCACCATCATTTTACTTGGCAACCGATATTGGCGACAATGGGCACCTCCGATCTCTTGACCCCGCTCGTTGCCTTGGCGGCACACGACGAATACCATCAACACGAAAACCCTGCACAGGGCAGGGCATTCGTGTAGGTCGCTTTTCCGCTCAAGACGCTTTGCGCCCTGCCTTCTTCGCGACCGTTCTGGTGCGCGTGGCCGTGACCACCTCTTCTTCCTCTTCTTCCTCGTCGGCCTCGATGTTCACCACGGTCTCGGCGATCTCGCTGAGCTTTTCGTCAGCGGCCTTTTCCTCATCCATAGTCTCCTCGATCAGCGCGACAGCTTCGGTCAGCTCGAGCTGTTCGGCCCAAGCCTTCAAACTGCCGTAGGAGGTGATCTCGTAATGTTCCACCTTCTGGGCTGCGCTCACCAAGCCGGCATCCAGCGCTGCATCATCGGCGAACTCCTCCATGATCTCCTTGCCCTCTTCGAGGATCCCATCGATCGCAGGACATTTCTTGGCCTTGGCCGTCTTTCCGATGCTGGCGAAGATGTCCTCCAGACGACCCACCTGGGTCTCGGTTTCGGCGAGGTGATCGGTGAAGGCTTCGCTAAGCTCCTCGTTGGTGGCCTTCTTAGCCATCTTCGGCAGTGCCTTCAGCAGTTGCTTCTCCACGTAGTACAAGTCGGCGAGCTGGTCCTCGAACAGTTTCATCAGACCGGTGCTCTCGTTCTTCTTGGTCGTCATCGCTTGGGTTCGTTGTTGGTCAAGTGTTCCACTCAGCGATCACTTCATGGGCTTATCGATCTGGGTCTTCTGTCCTTCGGGCATCTTGTCGCCACGATGTGCATCGGGCCCCTTGTCCTCGGCGCGGGTGCGGCTGGCGTCGTTACCTTCTTCGCGCTCGGTGTTGTGGTCCGGCTTCGGATGCGCAGGTTGGCGGTCGTCCTTTTTGCTGTCGGGCTGACCACTACGATCCTGTCCTGGGTTCGTACGCGTGGCATCGGTTGCATCACCGGCCTTGCCCTGCTCGTTCGGGCGGCGTTCCTGGTGCTTCTCGGTACCTGGAGCGGTGTCTTTTCCCTGGGTTCCACGTGGTGTGTTGTCCGGGGTGTTGGTTTGATCGCGTTCCATGATGCTGATGTATTTTGATGATGATGCCGCACAGGTCCGTTTCTCGGAACTTCCATACGACTTCATGAACAACCACGCAGATCACCGGCCATTGAAGTGGCACGCACGACAGCGCGTTATCAACGGGGAATGACGGGGTATGTACACCACAGAGATGCACGATCGCGGGAAATAGCACCACGCGGTGACCAGGAAAACGCCGACGGTGCTGGTCGCCCCCCTTGCACTCACCCCCTCTGACGTGAACAGAGGAACTCCACGATCACGTTCGCCTTGGACGAACGTTGATCAAGGCATGAACACCAACTGCTGCACGTGGGAACGACCATGACGATCCGCGACGCGAATGCCCAATACACCACCGGCTTGCACCTGCAAAGGCAACGAATGGTCGAGACAGCCGACGTGTTCTCCAAGCAAGAGAAAGAAAGTTGGATCATCGCCAGGGGGGCACGATCTAGCGGTATACTTGTAACAGCCGCTGTCACCAGCGCGTAATGGGAAGGACGCGCAGGTGATGACCACATCGGCGCACGGGTCGCCCGACCATGAAGGAACTTGAGGACCAGCGTTGGTTCCCAGCTATGTTGAGGAACTACCAGACGGAGTTCATCGGATCGGTGGTGGTGTGGCTGCGGGTCTATGTGCCTGTGACGCGTAGGTTGCGCCAACGCCTGGGTAAACCCGTACCAATGGTGGACCTGTGTTCGGGCAGTGGTGGACCGGCAATCACCATATACCGCGAAAGCGGCGCATTCTCCAGCTTGACGCTCACCGATAAGTTCCCCGGAAGCCCACAGCCACCAAATGCCCCATGGAGCTACGTGCAGGAACCGGTGGATGCACTTGACCTAGAACCCGAACGGGGGACATGCTACACCATGTTCAATGCCTTCCATCATTTCAGTGATCAGGATAAGCTGCGGATCATACGCCGCCTGCGTGACAGCGGATGCGAAGCCTGCTTCGTAGAGCTGCTTGAGCCTACGGTCCTGTGTGCGTTGAAGGTGATCCTGATGGGCACGATGGGCACCCTGCTGTTCACCCCCTTCGTTCGTCCGTTCTCGCTGGGGCGCTTGTTCTTCACCTACATCGTTCCAGTGAACGTGGTCAGCATCACCTATGATGGTGTGGTCTCCGTGCTACGTGCCCGCTCCGCGACGCGATACGCAGCCTTGTTCGCCGGCGAGGACGGAGCTGTGCAGGTCACCAGGCTGGCCGGCCGAATACTCCCTCTAACCTTGATCACCCTCCGCGCCCGATGAGACGGTTGGCTGTGCTTTGGCATTTCGCTCGACCGCACACCGTGCTGGGCAGTGCCATCAGCATTTGCACACTTTATGTGATGGTAACGCATGGCAACGCGGACCATCATGTCCTGCTGCTCGCTGCAGCGTTGGTCATGGGGATCACGTGCAACATCTTCATCGTAGGGATCAACCAGATCGCCGATGTGGAGATCGACCGCATCAACAAGCCACGATTACCACTACCCTCGGGTGACCTGACCCCTGTTCAGGCGTATTGGATCGTCGCTCTTTGTGCGCTCACCAGTCTCATTACGGCAGCATTCATCTCGCGCTACCTGCTCGGCATCATCGCATTCTCGATCGCCATCGGTTGGGCCTATTCCATGCCTCCCCTTCACCTGAAACGGCACCACATCACAGCTGCTTTGGCTATTGCCAGTGTGCGGGGTTTGGTGGTGAACATGGGAGGCTTCCTCATCTTCAACCACTTGGTCAATGGCAGGTGGGAGTTACCGCCGGACATGCGTGTGCTCACCATGTTCATCGTCGCCTTTTCGGTGGCCATCGCCTGGTTCAAAGACCTACCTGACATGGAGGGCGATGCGCGACATGGCATCCGGACCCTCGCCATCCTCTACTCACCCTTGACCGCGTTCTACGCTGGTCATCTGCTGATCGGGGCTGCGTATCTCTGCACCATCGGATTGGAGTTGAACAACCAGCGGATCAATGGAACCTACCTGGTCAAGGACATGGTCCTCCTCATCGGCCACGCGCTTCTTGTCGTGTTGTTCGTCGTGAACGCGTTCTCCATTCGTATGAGCGATGTAGGTTCGGTCCGAAAGTTCTACCAGCGATTCTGGTTGTTCTTCTTCGCTGAATACCTCTTGTACTTAGCGGCGTACCTGGCAACCTCCGGAACCGTCGTTCCCGGGTCGATGTGAAGGCTCAGGTAGGTGCAACATCGTAGGGGGAGGTCATTCCGCGTGCATCCCTTCTTCACTGGGGCGACACAGGCTTGCTCGTGTACCGGTCCCACCGCCGATCCATGCGGAACGCCGTTAAGGATCACACGAAGCAGATGTACCTGCATCCCCATCGAAGGACAACAGAGGATGCGCGAACATGGTGTTACGCTGTACAGAGGGATCTTGAATAGACAGCTCCGGATATCGTGAAGCGTGCACATGGCAGGCATACCTCCGCCGGGTTGAAGTTATCGAACCCGGATGACCGGCTTCTGAAATTAATGATCGAATTCAGGCGACCTGGTTCCCTGAACGAGCCCACTACTCGCGCTCAGGCCTCCAATTCAGAGATCAACACGCGCAGGTTGTCCACTTCGCGTCCGAAGGCCTCGCGGAACATCCAGCGCGCCAACCACGCGCAGAGCGGACTGAAAATGAGCGCCAACACACCAAGCAGGACAAGGAAACCGGGTTCGCCAAGGAGTGCGCTCAAGGGTTCATCTCCACCAGCAAGCGCACCGAGCAGGCCACCGGCTACCACACTGATCGGGTAGAAGAACCAACCAGCGCGCTGCTGCACATGCATCCACCGATCGAAGGCATCACGTTGGCGTCGCAGTTCGTCAAGGACGGTGAACTCAGCACGCACCGTAGTGTCGAGCCCACGTGCTAATAGCCATGTATCGAGCATGGACCAAAAACAGAAGGCGGTGACCAACCACAAGAGCACGATCAATGGCATGTCCTGTGCGCGAAGAGCGAGATAGCCCATAACGATGGTAAGGATAACGCCATAAGCCATATTGATGCGCAGTGCACGTTGCAAGCGTATGAGCGGATGTCGCGATCCCCTAGTCGTGCTGAAAGGATCCAAAGGTCTTTCCTCCCGTGTGTCCGGTGCTTCCCAAATGCGTTGCAGCTCCATGGTCAGTGTGGGTTCAGTAGTTCCGTTAGGCGGGCCTTGATGCGGTGAAGTTTCACCGCCACATGATTCGCCGTGAGCCCGAGCATGACACCGGCCTCTGCATGATCGAAGCCATCGAGGTGAAGCACCAGCAGCGCCCGATCAGCGGATGGCAATCGACGCATAGCGGTCTGGAGGCGTTCGCGTTCGTCGTTCGCGCGTATGGGTTCATCACTTCCGGTGTCGGGCAGCTCACCTTCGGTGGTCGTGCGCACGATGGCAGGCCGGCGGTTCCAGGTCAGGGCCGTGTTCAAGGCGATGCGGTACAACCAGGTACTGAACTTGGCTTCGCCCCGGAAGCGCGACCAACCCTGCCAGGCTTGCAGCAGCATTTCCTGCTCCAGATCCTTGCGGTCATCCGGATGACCGGTGTACAAGCCCGCTATCCGGTACACGATACGGCGATGCTCGTGCACCAGCCCTAGGAAGCGCGCCTGTTCCGGATCCATCCTAGATGCGATCGCCCAAGCCTATGGCCCAGCCGAGCGCTGCCGCGGCCAGTCCTAGGTGCACCAACAACCACGCGCGTTGCCACAAGGGCCGCTCGCTCCACGTGACTTGCTGGTCGAACGGATCGGCCACCAGCGCTATGCCCAGGAAGGTGATGGGGAGCGTGCGATCATCGGTCACCAGCCAGAAGACGATACCGGTGAGGGTGAAGGCGAGGTAGGCCCAACGGTTCCAGTTACGCGAGCGGGGGTCGATGGTTCGGGTGGGTTCCATGGAGATGGGTTCTATTCCATTGGTAGCACTTCCCTGTGGAACATTACAGCTTCGATCGAACAAACCGGCCACACACATGGTTCATGGCGCTCAGCGACCACGATCCAGCGCTTGGGGTGGTATGCAGCACGACTAGTGGTGCGGAATATCAGGAGCAGTCCTTGGAAAACCGCGGTCCGGATGAAATGGACCGACCGCAACGACGTGCAAATGCGCAGCGCCCACCCTGCGCGGTGGAACTTCCGCCTCGACCTGAGCGGAAGACCGGAACCGCACGAACAGCGGACAACATGGATACGGTAGTGCTCGCTAGTGGATCCATCTGCCTGCTTCGGGTCCGCCGTCCATCCATCCCGTTACTAGGTGACTGCGCCTCACAATAGCAGGACCTTCATTCCGTACGATCCATCTCTACCCGCAGTTCATGGAGCAGTTGATCCGATGGATCCAAACGGACGAAGCCGCGTCTCGGGAACTCCAACTCCAGGATCATCCACATGGAGAACGCCGTCGCGAGCGCGAAGGCCACCATGTGCACCATACTTCGACGAGTATGCATGCCGATGCCATAGCCGGCGATGAGAGCGCACAACAACGCATGTAAGGCGAGCACCACATAGATCACGGCTGGCGGATGCGCACGCGTGATGGCCGCACGGGTAGTGGTCAGGTCGAACATCCGGTTCAGTGAAGGCACGAGGAGCAATTCGGCGGTGTCATCGCTCACCCGGCGAGTAGCCTTGAGCGTGCTGCTCCAGATGCTATCCTGCAACAGTTCCACACGGGCGGTCTCCAACGCGGGTGGTTCCGTGCTGTGCAGCGCGGCGTAAAGGGCGATGCGCGCCTCTACGTACTGTTCCAATCGAGATCGAAGTCGTTGGCGGTCATCACCGTCCAAGAGGTCGGCGCGTAGGTAGGCCTCACCGATGGCATTGACCTCCTCCACCACGAGGCGCCTGCGGTGCTCCCATCGTTCCATGGCATCACCGAAAGTGAACCCGATGAGCAGGGCCAGCAAGCTGAACACGCCCGCTTCAACGGGACCGAAACTGCGGGCTTCGGTGCTTTCGCGTTGGTTACGCCGCCCCCAGCGCACCCCAAGTTCCATAGTGAGGTGGATACCGGCCAACAGGAAAAGGGCGAAGCCGGCTATGCCGATGGAGTCGATGATGATCATGCCGGACCCGGAGGTGATGTGTTGATGGCAGCACGTGAGCCACGCTGTAAGGTAGGCCGATCCTGACCCGATGGACCTGACGACTTGGTATTCGGCGATCACATGAGGATGCGAACCCTGGGCTGAAGGCTTCCATGCTCGGATGTCCACGTTCGGGATAGCAAGGGGACATCCAAAGTGAACCTGCACGCTCTGTCGCAGCGACTATGAAACGAGCGTGGTCCTCCACCTGACCGATGCCCTTCGGACCGAATACTGTCCGGAACGGCGCTACCTTTCTGCCATGCAACTGAAGATCGCCCTCGTACAATTGGACATCGCGCCGATGGATCCCTTGAAGAACCTCGCGCGGATCGAAGAATTCGCCGAGAAAGCGAAAGCAGCGGGCGCCGATCTGGTGATCTTCCCGGAAGACGCGGTATGCGGTCCGCTCGGTGGTCAGACGGCCTTCGTGGAGTATGCACCCCAATACTTGCAACGCATGCAGGCACTCGCGCATCGGTTGGCCATCGACCTCGTACCGGGCTCTTGGACCGTGGCCGAGCACGGATTGCTTTACAATCAAACGCACTACATCAATGCCGATGGCACCTTGGCCGGCTGGTACCGCAAGGTGAACCTCTGGGATACTGAGAAGATCCACATCACACCGGGGCCGGGCGTTAGCGTATTCCCAACGCGTTTCGGTCTCACTGGACTGATCATTTGTTGGGACATCTCCTTTCCCGAGATGTTCCTGGCCATGCGCGCTCAAGGAGTGCGGTTGGTGATATCCCCCACTTACTGGTCGTTCCCGAAGAAGGCCATGCGCTCGGAGGAACTGCTGGACGACGAAGTGCTGTTGATCGATTCACTCTGCACCACACGCGCCTTCGAGAACAACATCATCTTCGCATACTGTAACGCTGCTGGTGAACTGGAGAACCCAGATGGCAGCATCGCTGTGCTCAGTGGACGCAGCCAGGTGACGCACCCGTTGGACAAGGTGCTGGTGCAGTGCGCCGACAATGCCGAGGAGATGATCGTGTGCGACGCGGCTTTGGCGCCGATACCACCGGTCGTGGCACCCCTACCTGTGGTGTGATCGCTGAGCGCCGACGGAGACACCTTGGTCGAGGCGGACTTCAAGGCGCTTGGGCGTCCCATTTTCCGTAGCGATCGTCACCGTTCGCCCCATCCACTTGGGATAACTTGCGGTCATGATGCGAACCCGTACCTCTCTTGCTTTTGTGGTCGCTGGCGCGATGGCGCTGGCCACCACGGATATCACCGCGCAACTATCATTTGGTGGCCGCCCGTGGGCACAGCACGCCGAGAAGATCGGCCTTGACCAGCCACCAGTATTCGCCCTACCAGCCCTGGACCGTGCCGCCTTGTTCGCCGAGGACGAGGTACGCGCCGCAGCAGGTAACAAGCGCATGCGTTTCGGTGTGAACCACGCCACTGACCTGAGCTTGGACAACAGTGGCGTGTGGAACACCCTGCCCAACGGCGACCGGGTATGGCGCCTTCGTGTCGAGCTGGAAGGTGCCCTGAGCATCAACTTCGAGTTCCACGAATTCGTCGTACCGGAGGGAGCCATGGTCTTCGCGTATACGCCATCGGGCGAACGCCTCGGCGGCTTCACGGCCGATAGCAATCCAGGACGCACGGAATTGGGTGTAGGCCTACTGCCCGGCGGTGTGATCACGATCGAGTACAACGAACCTGCAGCGGTTACCGGTCAAGGTCGCCTGCGCATCGGTCAGGTCACCCAAGGCTACCGCGACAGCTTCCACCTCCTGAAGGGTTTCAACGAGAGCCTCGATTGCAACAACAACGTGATCTGCGAAGTGGGCGATCCCTGGCGCGACCAGATCCGCTCGGTGGCACGCATCGTGGTGGGAGGTGGAGACTGGTGCACCGGTCAGCTGATCAACAACTGCAACAACGACGGTACACCCTACTTCCTCACTGCCGACCACTGCCTCGAAGGCAATGTGGGTACCTGGGTCTTCGCCTTCAACTGGGAAAGCACCAACTGCGCCAATAATGTGAACACACCGATGAACGAGACGGTGAGCGGTGCGCAGCTCTTGGAGAATAACCCCGGCTCGGACATGGCCTTACTGCAACTGAACACCGCACCGCCAGCCAGCTACGAGGTGTACTACAGTGGCTGGGATGCGACCAACACGCCGCCACAGGACCCGATCGGCATCCACCACCCCAGCGGTGACCAGAAGAAGATCAGCTTGAACGAAGAGCCCGGAACAGCACAGCCATACGGTGGCGCTAGCTGCTGGCAAGTGGAAGAATGGGAGGACGGCACCACCGAAGGGGGTAGCAGCGGCAGCGGCCTCTGGAACCAGAACGGCTTGCTCGTGGGCCAGCTTTACGGAGGAACATTCGGCTGCAACTGCACCGACTACTACGGGCGCTTCGACGTGAGCTACCCCTTCATCGACGACATCATCGGCACCTGTGGCCCTGTACTGCTGGGCTACGACCCCAACCAGACCTCCTTCGCGGTGGATGGTTCGGTGCAATCCATCAATGGCATACCCGCCATCGTGTGCAACAGCAGCTCGGTGGCGCCGCAGGTCACCATCCGTAACGCGGGTACCGACCCGCTCACCAGCTTGGTGATCGCTTGGCAGGTGACCGGAGGCGCGAACGGACAACAGCCCTGGAATGGAAACTTGAACCCGGGTGCTACAACCACCATCACCCTGCCTGCACTGGCCGTGGGCAATGGCAGCCAGACGTTGACCGTCACCGCCAGCCAACCCAACGGCATCGCCGACCCGAACGCGTTGAACAACGTGCGAACGGTCAATTTCACCGTAGCATCCCCAGCCACGCTCGCGGATCTGTCCATCACCTTGGATGCCTATGGATCCGAGACCACATGGGAGCTACTGGGACCCGACAACAACGAAGTGCTCTTCAGTGGTGGCCCCTACAGCGACGGGGCCGATGGTCAGGAGGAGAACTCCGAACTCTGCCTCGCTGAAGGCTGCTACACCTTCGTGATGTTCGACGACGCGAGCGATGGCATCTGCTGCGGGTACGGCGAAGGCTTCTACAGCATCAACGCCAGCGGCACCGTTTTGGTGGATGGCGATGGTGAGTTCCAAGACATCATCGACCACGACTTCTGCATCACCAGCACCGGCCTTGTGGAGCATGCGACCACCGCAATACGCTTGCGCCCCAACCCGACATCCGGCCGCGTGGAGCTGATCCTGCCCACCGATATCGGGGCCGGCCTCGTGGAAGTGTATGATGGCACCGGACGGCGTGTGCTGCAATCGCGTACCAACGGCTTGAACGGGGTCTCCACGTTGGACCTTACAGGTCAGGATGGAGGCATCTACCTCGTGAAGGTGATCACCGGCGAGAACACCTACACGGAGCGATTGGTGGTTCGTCCTTGATAGACCGCGACGAACTAGAACGAACGCCCGGAACTGACCGGGCGTTCGTGTTGTAGGAAGTACCGCTAAGCGGTAGCAAGCCCGTACGTGCAACAGAGTGAATCGCTACGAACAGGACCGTGATGGTTGTGATGGGGGAGATGTTGCACGGCAGCCGCGCCCACCTACTTTTGATGCAAACACCAACCATGGCCAAGCGCAAGTCCACCCCAGTGAAGAAGGCAACGTCCCGCACTAGCGGGAAGACAGCCGTCAAGAAGACCGCGAAAACGTCGTTATCCCGAACAGGCGGTAAAGCCGCCAAGAAAGCGGTGAAAGCGGTCAAGAAAGCAGTCTCAGCAAAGAAGGCTGCTGCGAAACCTGCTGCGAAAAAGGTCGCCAAGAAAGCGGCCAAAGCGGTGAAGACCGTGAAGAAGGCTCTTTCGCGCCAGACCGGAAAAGTCGCGAAGAAGACCCAAGGATCCGCCAAGAAAGCGGTGAAGCAAGTGAAGGCCTCGGTGAAGAAGACCGAGCGCAAATCCACCAAGGCCGTGAAGCAGGTAAAGGCCTCCGTGAAGAAGGCAGCCAGCAAACCTGCTCGCAAGGCGGCCAAAAAGAGCCCCGTACGCAAGGCGATGGTGAAAGCCATTGCGGTCGTGATGAACACGGTGCAGGATGTACGGGAGAAGGTGAACACCATGTTGGGAGATAGCCCCGATACCGCCACCGCGACCAGCGAAGGCTCGGAAAAGAAGGATTGAATACCCGCCGGGCAATAAGATAAGCTCGAGGGACAACGGCTGTGGCGACATGCGGGCAGGGAGCTTCCCGGCCTGATGTCCCACGGCCGTTGCGCATTCGTACACCAGTCTACACGGAACTGCACACCTTTGCGCCATGCGCATCGTGGTGAACACCCGCCTGCTCCTGGCCGATAAGCTGGAAGGCATCGGCTGGTTCGAGCATGAAGTGTTGCAACGGATCGTTGCGGCACATCCCGAGCACCACTTCATCTTCCTGTTCGATCGTCCGTTCGACAAGCGCTTCATCTATGCGGCCAACGTGGAAGGCGCGGTGCTCTTCCCGCCCACGCGACATCCCCTGCTCTACCGCCTTTGGTTCGACTGGCTGCTACCGCGCAAACTGAAAGCACTCCGAGCCGATGCCTTCATCTCGCCCGACGGCTATCTCGCCTTGCGCAGCACTGTGCCTACACTGGCCGTGATGCACGACCTCAACTTCGAGCACTATCCCGAAGACCTGCCCAAGGCTTACCGCGACTATTACCGCGGGTATTTCCCACGCTTCGCTAGGCACGCCACGCGATTGGCCACGGTGAGTGAGTACTCCCGCCGCGACATCGCCACCACCTACGGTGTGAACGAAGGCCGGATCGACGTGGTTTACAACGGCGTGGGCGCGGTATTCAGACCACTCACGAAAGAGGAGCGCAAGGCCGCTGCACAGGAATTCACTGATGGGCACCCGTACCTCGTGTGTATCGGCTCGCTCAATCCGCGCAAGAACATCGCGCGGCTCCTCCTCGCCTTCGATGAACTGGTTGAGCGGCACCGGTCACCCATGCGGCTGCTCGTGGTGGGCGAACGCATGTGGTGGGATGGTCGCATGGAGGATGCTTGGGAGAACATGCGCCACCAGGACCGTGTCATCTTCACCGGGCGCCTACAGCAGGATCGTTTGCACCGCGCGCTGGGTGGCGCCGCCGCCCTGGCTTTCGTGAGCTACTTCGAAGGCTTCGGCATTCCGGTGGCCGAGGCCATGCGTTGTGGCGTGCCGGTGGTGGCAGCCGAAGCCACCAGCTTGCCAGAGATCGCCGGTGATGCGGCACATTACTGCGACCCGTTCAGTGTGGAGGACATCACACGCGCGCTGTATGACGTGAGCACCGACCCCGAACTGCGCGCCACCTTGAGCGCTACCGGCATCGAACGGTCAAAACGATACACCTGGGATCAAGCGGCCGACACGTTGTGGGCTTCGTTCCAGGGCATGGCCGCTGATGCCGGTCTACCCCGTTGATGCGATGAGCCGTCTTGCTGCCTACCACACCAAAGGCCTGCTGGAAGCGGGCTGCGACGAAGCTGGCCGTGGTTGCCTCGCTGGTCCGGTGGTGGCCGCTGCGGTCATCCTGCCCGCTCGAGCACGGATCCCCGGTCTTGACGACAGCAAGAAGCTGACCGCCGCGAAACGCGAAGCCCTACGCCCGTTGATCGAAGCCCACGCCCTCGCCTGGGCCGTGGTGGCCGTGGAACCGGCGGAGATCGACACGCTCAACATCCTACGCGCCTCCTTTGTGGCCATGCACCGTGCCTTGGATGCCTTGCCCCAACGGCCGCAACACTTGTTGATCGATGGCAACCGCTTCATCCCCTACCGCGATATTCCACACACCTGTTTGGTGAAGGGTGATGGACGCTTCCGAAGCATCGCTGCGGCAAGCATCATCGCGAAGACCCACCGCGATGAATTGATGACGCGCTTGCACGCCGAACATCCCGCATACAACTGGGCTATCAACAAAGGCTACCCCACCGAGGACCACCGTGAAGCCCTCAACCGGTTCGGGCCCTGTGCGCACCACCGCAAGAGTTTCCGGCTGAACTACGCGGAGCCGGAGTTGTTCTGATCGACCGGCGACGCTTTCCGCGGATCCGCTTCAGCACGTGCGAAAGCCGGTGGCCAACATCGATGGCCATGTTGTTGTACGGGGCATGATCATAGGCCTGCGACATTCGAATCCACAAGCTCCTGTGCAAAGGCCACGTACCGCGCGGAAAGGTGCTCTTGCATCGCCGGTACCTTTGAACATTGGCCATGCGTCGTCTCCTGACCGTTCTCCTCTTGCTTGCCATAGCTGGTGCTACCGCTTGGACGTTGTACCGCTGGAACAGTACGACCACGACACAGGCCGATGCATGGTCCGCCATTCCCGAGCGCGCAGCGGTGATCATAGAAGTTCCCGATGCGTGGGTCACCTGGGATCGCTTCACGCACACCTCGCAACATTGGACCACACTGGAACACCTACCAGCGATGGCAGCAGTAGCTCGTCTGATGGCACAGACCACCACCCGTGCCGAGAACGATGCGGCTTTGCGCGCGGCCATCACCGACGTGACCATGCTGGTGGCCCTGATGCGAACGGGCAATGAAAAGGTGGATGTATTGCTCGCCTGTGCGCCGCGCATGTTGGACGGTGTACCCATGCGCACGTTCGCTGAGTTGTTGAAGATCGATGAAGCGGCCATCAGCACCTTACAGCAAGGCGGTGTGGTACAGTGTACTCCCGACACCGCATTGACCAGCCTCTCCATCGCTCTACGTGAAGGTGTTTGGCTGGTGGCGTCCTCTCCGGCCATGATGGACGAAGCGCTGCTTCACGCCAAGAGCGGCAGTAACATCACGCGTGACCCTTTGGTGAAGGAAGCCATGAACACAATGGGCGGAGGCGCAGACGCCCATGTGCTCGTTCACCTCGAACGTGCGCGTGGTCTCTTGCATACATGGTGGAAACCTGGCGTGATCGACCGTTACGATCCGCCAACGGGTTGGGTGGCCCTTGACGTGAGTGCTCGACCCGATGCCTTCCTGCTCAGCGGTCTGATCCTTCCGGACACGGCGCACACGATGCTCACCATGATCGATGCGCAAGGGAGCGGTCGCAACGACCTCGGCCGATGGTTGCCCGTGGAAGTATCCGCATGGGATGTACAGCAGGTAAGCGACGGCGAAGCCTACCTGCGCGCGAACGGCACGGCCAGCGACAGCGCCATCACCACCCTCGGTCCGAACCTGTTCAACTGGGTCAACGGCAGCTTCGGTCTGGCCCACAGCAGCGACACCACGACCAACGGATCACGCATGTGGGCGCTCTTCCAAACCGGCGATCCTGAAGGCGCCGCTGTTGAGCTGAGTAGGCTCTGTCCCGATGGTGCCACCTGCGACACCTTGAACCATCGTGGTATCCGGATGACACGGATGCCGGTGGCGCACGCTTATGAACGCTTGCTTGGCGACGCGTTCGCCGCATTCGACCAACCGTGGTGGAGCGTACTGGGCGATGTGGTGGTGGTGGCTCCTGAGGCCGATGTGTTGCGTACGGCCATCGATGCTTGGAACGACGGGCGCACGCTCGCGGAAGATGCGCGCACCAACGCGTGGACCGAACGCATCGCTTCCACCGCAGGAAGGACCATGCGCTGGGACATCGCGCGCCACTGGGCGCATTTCTCAGCGGACATGAAAACCGCGGCAGCTGAGGCGTACACGAATGAACAGGCCACCTGGCAGCGTTTCGGAGGGCTCGCCATCCAACTCACACCGGCGATGCACGGCCGCACACACATCACCATCGGTCTGGAACATGCGCCGGTGGCAGCACGGAGTAACGGCATCCACTGGAGCACACCGCTGCCACCAGGCATTTCGCGCCGACCGGACATCCTCCTCAACCATACCAACGGGACACGTGAAGTACTGGTACAGGATGGCGACCACCGCATCCATCTACTGGGCTCATCGGGCAAGGTGCTCTGGCGTTACGCGCTCGACGGGCCTATCCTCGGTGAGGTCCACCAAGTGGATCGTTTCAAGAACGGCAAATTGCAACTGCTCTTCACCACGGCCGGTCGCATCCACTTGATCGACCGCAACGGCAAGGATGTCGGAGGGTTCCCGATCGATCTACCCGCGAAAGCGACCGCACCGCTGGCCGTGTTCGATTACGAAGGCACGAAGGACTACCGTGCAGTGGTCGGCCTGGCCGATGGGCGTATCGTGAATTACGGCATGGACGGCGCTGCCACGACGGGTTGGGAAACGCCTCGCTTGAACGGGCCGAGCACCAATGCAACGCAGCACCTGCGTATCAAGAACAAGGACTACCTGGTGGCCTTCGATCGCAACGGACCGATCAAGGTGTTGGACCGGCGCGGTAGCGAGCGGGAAAAGGCGACCCTTGAGCTCGGCGAGGGAGCTCGTGTACTTGCACTGACACCCGGCTTTGAATGGAGCACCTCGCAGGTGATCTGGGCCGATACCACCGGCACATTGTATTCTGCTGCGCTCAACAGTACACCCAAAGCGCTCAGCGGCCCGGGCACCAACCAGCTCGGTGAAATGGCCGATGATGGCATCCAGGACATCGTACAGGTGAAGAGCGATAGTGTGTTGGTAAGCCACAGCGGTAAAGAAGTATGGTCACGCTCGTTCGGCGCGTTGCTACACCCTGAGGTGGAGCGGTACAAGCTTTCCTTGGGTACGGTGTACGGCGTAGTGATCCCCGAGCGCGAACAGATCACCTTGATCGATGCGACGGGGCGTGAGGTTGATGGACTCCCTGTACGGGGTAATACGCCCTTCCGGATCGCCGACCTTGACCTCGACGGCACCTTGGAATTGGTGACGGTGACCTCAGACGGCCATGTGGTGGCCTACAACGTGTTGCCGAGCACGGCGAAGTGATCGAACGTGCCGCTTAGCGGAAGCATGCCCTAGTTTTGTCCGCTCTCCTTCGCCAGGGGTGGCGAACCACACCCCGGCCGCATGAAACAAGCCCTTCTCCGCACTGCATTACGCAAGGAAGTGGTCGGGCTCGCCCGCCTTACGGTCATCATACTGGCGGTGTTCCTGTTACTGCTCGAATTCGGCTACCGTGCCGACGCCTCCACCAACGCCTTGCTCGATCAGTTGAGCTACGGCCTGGTGATCGGTGCCACCTTCGTGATGTTCGGCAGCTTGCTGCGCACCAACCTGCGCAAGGAGCATTTGCGGAAGGCGGAGCTGGCCTGGTTCGTCGCGGCATTGGTGCTCATCCTGGTGGAACCCTTGGGATTGAAGGCACTTGTGACGGAAAGCCGGTGGCCGAACCTCATCTTCCTGTTCCTCTTCGTGTTCATCGAACTTTCGCGGCTCGAGATCGGACGTAACAGCGCGCTCTTCAATCCGGCACTACTCTTCACCACCAGCTTCATCCTGGTGATCGCCATCGGTGCGGCCTTGCTCATGCTCCCAAAGGCGACCACCCGACCCATGGCCTTGGTGGATGCCGTGTTCACCTCCACCTCGGCGGTTTGCGTCACTGGACTAAGTACCATCGACGTGGGCAAGGACCTCACCTTCCTCGGTCAATGCGTGCTGTTGTCGTTGATCCAGATCGGTGGTCTGGGAGTGATGACCTTCACCAGCTTCTTCGCGTTCTTCTTCAAGGGTCGCAGCTCCTTGGAGGAACAGTTGCGCATCCGCGACATCGCCAACACCTCGCTAAACAGTGCGCGCTCCTTCATCACGCAGGTCATCCTCTTCACCATCAGCGTAGAGATCATCGGCGCGGTGTTCATCTACCTCTCCATACCGGCTATGGAATTCAAGGATGCGGGTGAACGCGTCTTCTTCGCGGCATTCCACTCCATTTCCTCGTTCAACAACGCAGGGTTCTCCACGGAGACCTTGGGTATGTACGAACTGCCCTACCGGTTCAACTACCCGCTCATGTGGGTCCTGGCGCTGCTCTTCATCTTCGGCGGCTTGGGCTTCGGCATCATCTTCAACTTCAGCCGCTACACGCGCTTGTGGATCACGGGGCGTATCAAACGGCTCATGACCGGCGAACCTTGTCAGCGCAATCCACGAGTGGTGAATCTGAACAGTCGCATGGCCCTACAGGTGACGGCACTGCTCATCGTGATCGGCACGGTGGCTGTGCTCGTCTTCGAATGGAACGGCGCATTGGCTGCACACCCCACGTGGTGGGGCCGCCTCAGCACGGCCTTCTTCACAGGTGTGACCCCACGAACAGCCGGCTTCAACGTAGTGGACTACAGCACGCTCGCGGTACCCACGCTCATGATCACCCTCCTCTTGATGTACGTGGGCGCTTCACCGGGTAGTACGGGTGGTGGCATCAAGACGACCACCCTTGGCGTGGCCACCTTGAACATCTTCGCGACGGCGCGCGGGCGACGGCGCATCGAGTACGGTGGACGTGAACTGAGCAACCTGAGCGTGCGCAGGGCATTCGCGGCCATCGTCCTTTCACTGGTCTTCCTCGGCCTCTCCATCAGCATCGTAGCCTCCATGGAAAGCGGGCTCGGGCTGATGCCCATTGCCTTCGAATGCTTCAGCGCGTACAGCACAGTGGGTTTGAGCATGGGCATAACGGGCCAACTGGGCGACCCGACGAAACTGGCCCTTGTCGTGGTCATGTTCATCGGTCGTGTCAGCGCGCTCACCCTGCTCATCGGCGTGCTCCGGCAGGTGCAGACCACCGCGTACCGGTACCCCAAGGAGGACATCATCATCAACTGATCAACCATGAAAGTAGCGGTCTTCGGCCTCGGCAACTTCGGTAGGCACCTCGCCATCAAGCTCACGCAACTGGGTCACGAGGTCATCGCCATCGATCACGACATGGAGAAGGTGGACAGCCTCAAATCAGAGGTCTCGTACGCGGTTTGCCTGGAGAGCAACGACCCGAAGGCCGTGGGTACATTGCCCTTGGACGATGTGGATGCGGCGGTGGTCGCGATCGGGGAGGACGAAGGCGCCAACATCATGACCACCGCGTTGCTGGTGAACCTGAAGGTGAAGCGCGTGATCAGCCGGGCCATCAGCCCCCTGCACGAAATGGTCTTGAACTCCATGGGCGTAACGGACATCGTACACCCCGAGGAGAAAGCCGCGGAGGGTCTGGCCCGCAAGCTCAACCTACGGCGATTGGTGGATCAGTTCGAACTGCCTGGTGGCTTCATCATCGCGGAGATCGTGGTGCCCGACAAATTCGTAGGCAAGGCGTTGAACCAGGTCGGTGAACTGCGCGAACGCAAACTCGGTCTCGTCACCGTGCTGCGTAAGGAAAGCGAGAGGGACGTCTTCGGCCGGCGCTCCATCAAGCTCGGCGCCTTAGGTGTGATGGATCCCGGCTTCGTGCCCGAGAAGGGCGACATCCTCGTGCTCTTCGGCACCAAACAGGATGTGGTGCGTTTCACGGGCGAGAACGACTGATCGGCATCAGCGTGATCCGCCGCTGTGGAGCACAACTTTGACCGCAGCATGCAACAGGATATCCTCGACCCAGCTGACACACGCGCACTCATCGAACGGTTCTATACGCGAGCACGTCCCGATCCTTTGATCGGTCACTTCTTCACCGAACTGGACTGGGACCACCACATTCCGCACATCACCGCGTTCTGGAACATGGTGCTTTTCGGTGATCGATCCTTCCAAGGCGACCCCATGACCGCGCATAAGAAGTTGCATGCACGACTTCCGATGAAGCCCGCGCACTTCGCTCGCTGGGTGGAGTTGTTCCAAGCCACGGTGGATGAGCTCTTCACCGGACCGAAGGCCGAAGAAGCGAAACAGCGGGCAGCGACGATCGCCGGTGTGATGATGCACAAGGTGCTCTAGCGCCTACTTCCGCGGTTTCCGCAACACGATGCGCTGTCCGGTGCTCAAGGTGGCATCCACGCCCAACCCATTGTACTTCGCCAGCTTCTCGAGTTTCACGCCGTATTGCTGGCTCACATCCCAGAGGGTCTCGCCCGGGCCGGCCACGTGCTCCGCAGCG
This sequence comes from Flavobacteriales bacterium, assembly GCA_035389265.1. Taxonomy (GTDB): domain Bacteria; phylum Bacteroidota; class Bacteroidia; order Flavobacteriales_F; family PHOS-HE28; genus PHOS-HE28. The sequence continues at coordinate 24,477 of DAOORM010000001.1, forward strand.
CTCTTGGAGGCGTTGCGCTTCGGTTGGATGTAGATGCGCTGCCCCGCTTCGAGCTTCGCGTTCTTATCCATGTCGTTCCACCGCGCGAGCATGCCGTGGGTCATCTCCAGGTCCTGGGCCAACTTGCGGAAATCGTCGCCCTCCTTGGTGACCACGTACTTGATGCGGCCTTCGTAGCTCTCCACCGCGCGGCCGGCACCAGCGCTCCAGGTGATCACATCGCTATCGTTACCACGCTTGGCGGGCTTGCGGCCACTGGGTTTCGTGGTGTTTGGCTTGGAAGCGGTAGGGCTGCTCGGTTTAGGTCTGTACGTCACATCGATCCCCTTGTCCAACTTGTGCAGCTCGTAGCGATCGATGAGCGCGATGAGTTTGGTGGGATAATTGGGATCGGTGGCGTAGCCGGCCTTCTTCAGACCGCGGGCCCATCCTTCGTAGTCGGTGGGCTTCAGTTCGAACAGCGCGGCATAGCGGGGTTTCTGGAGGAACTTGGCGTGGTCCTCGTAGCTCTGCGCCGCATCCTTGTATTTGCGGAAACAATCGTCCTTCTTGTCATCGTCGTGGTAGGTGCGGCCACCGGTCCAATCGGGGGTGCACTTGATGCCGAAGTGGTTGTTGCCTTCGCGGGCCAGCTCGCTATTGCCGTTACCGCTCTCCAACAACCCTTGGGCGAGCGTGATGCTGGCCGGAATGCCGTGCTCCTTCATCTTCTTCACGGCCACCTCCTTCCACTCCTGGATGTACTCCTCCGGGGTGAAACGACGCTCGGGCGGCTGCCCCTGTGCGGAGAGGGCCGTGGTCAGGACCAGGGCAAGCGGCAGGATGGCGGTTTTCAACATTTGAACACGGACCTTGGACCGGGTAAGGCGGTCGTTGGGATGGTGCGAAACTATTGGGGTGCAGGAGGGTTATCCACGATCCATCCACAGAGTAACGCACCATGCCGTGTGGAAATAACGTGCCAGAACGGTCCCTTCGCATCTTCGTACCGTGAAACCGCCCTACACCCTGCCCCACCCCGACGACCCGCGCGGCCGCCGGCTGAAGGAACAGGGCTACCTCGACGGCGATTTCTACTTCACCCCGGAAGGCTACGTGGTCTTCACGGAACAATACCTGCTGCGACGAGGCTACTGCTGCGGGAACAAGTGTCGGCACTGCCCCTACGGGCATGAAGCAGTGAAGAAGGTGCGGGGGTGAATCCAGGCAGCGTTCGAAGCGATCGTGCTATCTTCACGAAAAGCCATCCATGCGTTCCTGTATCGCCCTATTTATCATTCTGGTGCATTCCGTTGCCATGGGCCAGGACTGGGACCTGATCAACCCGGCCTATCGGTACAACTACAGCGATGATGGGACGGATACGATAAGTAACCAGATCTTCGTCACAGACATCGACACTTTGGGCGGGGATGGCTTGAGGTATACGCTGAACCGGATCGGAATCCCTTGTGACACCTGCTCAATAGCACTGGGCGGCCTGTGCCCTGGCTGTTACGTGTGGGTCGATCAACCGCAATTCTTGCAGCGGACCACGTTGGTTCAGAACGGGGAGTGGTCGTTCCTCGATCCAGACACTGTTCTGTTGAAGCCTCACGCCCCTGTGGGTAGCACGTGGCTCTTCTCCACCCAAGCGAATGTGACTGCCACGATGATCGCCCGTGAAGATTCCCTGCTCTGGGGGGCGAGCGACAGCGTGGCCCACATTGCCCTATCAACGGCGGACACGATCATCATATCCATGGAGCACGGTATTCTCCAATTCCCGAACACGGCTGGTAGCGCCTTGTTCACGGCAATTGGGGTCCATGGACCGGATCTAGGGGTCCTGCTTCCGGCTCCCCTATCCTACTTCGAGTACCACCCTGGCGATGTGCTACAATACAGTGCTCAAGGCGCATGGCACGCGGGGAACGACATGTTCCCGTGGGCATTCTATTCGGGGATACAACAGATGGCGATCATTGGTCGTGAAGATTCTGACAACGGTTACGTAGCACAATACCTAGCAGGTCACTCCTATTCAAGTGGACCTCCACCATACGCTGGATTCTGGATGACCGGCTTAAGCGGGTCCTTCACGATCGATGAGGACGTGCTTGAAGATCGCTATCATCCAGTGACGACCTATCCGAACCAGATCACCAGCGGAGGCTGCACGTATTTCGGGGACCCCCTTGATGGCTTCGAACGCACACTCGCACTGCACAGTACCGATCAGGATGGCAAACACCTGATCTCCTCGTTCATACGCTATGACCAGAGCGGTCGTGGACATAGTGTGCTTGCCTCCGAGCCAGTATCCGGACATCCACGTTTATTCCCGCTCGAATTCTGGACGGCCAATGGAACATTCAAAGAAGGTGTAGGGCTTCTCGAAGGCGGAGAGAATTCATACTTCGAACCGTGGTGTCAGCTCACCTTCACCGGAGCCTATCTATCGAGTGATACTATAGGGTCGCTCAGTGATGCAATTTACCTGAACGGTCCACTTTCATCCAGCGATGAGGCGCAGCCTTTTCACAGCACGCTCCTTCACCTCACCGTTGGTGACTTTCTTGAGATCCCTCCTACCTCACAAGGAACGCCCTATAGGATCCTGGACTTACAAGGTCGGTTGATTTTATCTGGGACACTGCCGAACGAAGGGAAGGTTGTGCATACGGGGACACTCAGCAATGGCTGCTACTTATTCACGATGAACCACGAGCAAGAGCAATGGTCTCAGCGATTCACAATTGCCCGCTGAACCTCCCGCCCTGTTAAGTGTTGAGCAGGGTGCCCGAAGCCCCGTAGTTTTGGAGCACTACTAGCAGCATGGCCACCTTGACGCAGTCCGACCTCGCCCTCTTCCAACAGTCCATCCAGGAAGGTATCCCCGATGTCCTTCCCCCCGCCCGCCCGCTCGACCCCGGCGTGAGCCACGCGCCCAAGCGCAAGGACATCCTCACCGCTGAGGAGAAGAAACTGGCCCTGCGCAACGCACTACGCTACTTCCACCCGAAGCACCACGCCACGCTGGCGCCCGAGTTCGCACAGGAGCTGAACGAGTATGGCCGCATCTACATGCACCGCCTGCGTCCGGAATACCCGATGCATGCACGGCCGGTCGACCATTACCCCGCCAAGAGCAAGCAGTCGGCCGCCATCATGCTGATGATCCAGAACAACCTGGACCCGGCCGTGGCGCAGCATCCGCACGAGCTGATCACCTACGGCGGCAACGGCGCGGTGTTCCAGAACTGGGCGCAGTACCGCCTGGTGATGCAGTACCTGAGCGAGATGACCGACGAGCAGACGCTGGTGATGTACAGCGGCCATCCGCTCGGCCTGTTCCCCAGCCACAAGGACGCACCGCGCGTGGTGGTGACCAACGGCATGGTGATCCCCAACTACAGCAAGCCCGATGATTGGGAGCGCATGAACGCGTTGGGCGTATCGCAATATGGGCAGATGACCGCCGGCAGCTACATGTACATCGGTCCACAAGGCATCGTGCATGGCACCACGATCACGGTGTTGAATGCGTGCCGCATGATCAAGTCCTCGCCAGGCACCGCTGGCAAGCTGTTCGTTACGGCCGGCCTTGGTGGCATGAGCGGCGCACAACCCAAGGCGGGCAACATCGCTGGTGTGGTCACCATCTGTGCGGAGGTGAACGCCACCGCAGCGCACAAACGCCACAGCCAGGGCTGGGTGGATGAAGTGATCCAGGATGTGGATGCCTGCATCGATGCAGCGTTGGCACGGCAGGAAAAAGGGGAAGCGCACAGCATCGCCTTCCTGGGCAACATCGTGGACCTGTGGGAACGTTTGGCCGCGCGCACCATCAAGGTGGACCTTGGCAGCGACCAGACCAGCTTGCACAACCCGTGGGCCGGAGGGTACTATCCTGCTGGACTGAGCTACGAGGAGAGCAACGCGCTCATGGTGCAGGATCCGGCCGCCTTCAAAGCGAAGGTGCAGGAAACGCTTCGCCGCCATGTGACCGCCGTGAACACCTTGGCCGCACAAGGGATGTACTTCTTCGATTACGGCAATGCGTTCC
>DAOORM010000002.1:0-18222 GCA_035389265.1 Flavobacteriales bacterium
CGAGTCTGTATCGCAGTGGTCCGGCATCGCGGGCGATGTCACGCGCCAAGCCGCGAAGCGCGTCGGCCAGGATCGGGCGTAGCACGCTATCGCCGCGTTCCACGGCACTCCGGATCAGCTCGGCCAAGGGGCGGTCCATCCGTCGCAGCAGGTAATGGCGATCACCGGGGATGAGCGGCATCCATCCGTCATCGGCAAGGCCCACCTCAACACGACAATGGCAGGGTGACGGGTCCGGTGCGAAGAGGTTCCAGCGTTGGTGGAAGAGCGGGCGCACGATCCAGGTGCTCCAAGCCTGAAGGCGGTGCGGAACGAAGCCTGCTGGAAGCGTATAGGCGAGCAGCATCGCTACGTGGGTCGCCACCAGGATCACGACCAATAACCGGGCACTTCGGGAGGACATGCGCCTGTGAAGATGGGGGAAGTGGAGGATCCATCCATCACCTCGCAAGAACCGGTCATCGTAACGACCTTTGCCGCCGCCATGCTCATCACCCCCAACGACCCTTCCCTCCGCTCCTGGATCGCCGTACCCAAGGGAAGCGATTTCCCCATCCAGAACCTGCCGCTCGGTGTGGCTGCCTGGAACGGTGAACCACCTGTGCCCTGCACCCGCATCGGCGATACCGTGGTGGATCTGAGCATCCTGGCCGATGTGGCCTTGTTGGACGGACTTGGTATCCCACGCGAGGCGTTCCTGGAACCCACGCTCAACGCCATCATGGCCTGTGGAAAGCCTGCAGTGCGCGCGCTCCGCCAACGGTTGAGCGAGCTCATGCGGGAAAGCGAGGCCACCTTCCGGGATGACAACGCGCTGCGTGAAGATGCGCTATTGCCCTTGGACCAGGTGGTGATGCACCTGCCGGTAAGCATCGGTGACTACACCGATTTCTACAGCAGCCGACAGCACGCGTACAACGTGGGCTGCATGTTCCGCGACCCGAACAACGCCTTGTTGCCCAACTGGCTTCATCTACCGGTGGGCTACCATGGGCGCAGCAGCAGCATCGTGGTGAGCGGAACACCCATCCGACGACCCATGGGGCAATACAAACCCACGCCGGATGCAGCGCCCGAGTTCGGTGCCACGCGCCAGTTGGACATGGAACTTGAAGTGGGCTTCATCACCTTCACGGGCAAACCACTGGGCGAGCGCATCAGCACCGCGGAGGCGGAAGACCACATCATGGGTCTCGTGCTCTTCAACGACTGGAGCGCGCGCGACATCCAAGCCTGGGAGTATGTCCCGCTAGGACCCTTCCTCGGCAAGAACTTCGGAAGTAGCATGAGCCCCTGGGTGGTGCTGCTGGATGCCCTCGAACCCTTCCGGGTGGCCTCACCCGTGCAGGATCCACCGGTGCTGCCCTACTTGCAGCAGCAGGGTCCTCGCCACTTCGACATCGCGCTGGAAGCCTCCATCGCCACCAAGGACCGCCAGGAAACGGTGATCTGCCGCAGCAACTTCAAGCACCTGTACTGGAGCATGGCCCAGCAACTGGCCCACCACACGGTGAACGGCTGCAACGTGCGCTGCGGCGACCTCATGGCCAGTGGCACCATCAGCGGCGATACCGAGGACAGTTACGGTAGCCTGCTCGAACTCACCTGGAAAGGCACCAAACCCCTGAAACTCCACGACGGCACCGAACGGAAGTTCCTGCTCGATGGCGATACGCTCGTGATGCGCGGCCATTGCGAACGCGAGGGTATCCGCATCGGTTTCGGCGAGGTGCGGGGCGAAGTGCTACCGGCGATCCCATTCGCATGAGCGTGACACCCTAACTTTCGCCAGATGAGCGATCCGAAGGGCACGAAGGACGGCAAGGCCGTGCAAAAGGTGGAGATCGACCTGGTGAAGGAACGGGCGGAGATCCTGCGCCGCTACCGCGGTCTATTGCGATCAATACGCGGGGAGCGTACCGCAGAGGAAAGCCGCATGATCCGAAAGGCCTTCAACATCGCGGTGGAAGCCCACAAGGAACAGCGGCGCAAGAGCGGAGAACCCTACATCTACCATCCCATCGCCGTGGCCCGCATCTGTGCGGAGGAGATCGGGCTTGGTGCCACCAGCGTGGTGGCCGCGCTCCTTCACGATACCGTGGAGGACACCGACCTCACCCTGGAGGATGTACGCGACCTCTTCGGGCCCACGGTGGCCACCATCATCGATGGCCTCACCAAGATCAGCGGCATGCAGTTCGGCACGGACAGCATACAGGCCGAGAATTTCCGCAAGGTGCTGATGACCTTGGCGCAGGACGTGCGCGTCATCCTGGTGAAGCTCGCCGACCGCATGCACAACATGCGGACGCTCGACAGTATGGCGCGCGACAAGCAGTTGAAGATCGCCAGCGAAACGCTCTTCCTTTACGCGCCACTGGCCCATCGCCTCGGTCTGTACAACATCAAGAGCGAACTCGAGGACCTTTCCTTGAAATTCAAGGAACCCACGATCTATGGAGACATCAGCCAACGTCTGAAAAAGGGCGAGGCGGTGCGGAAGCGCTTCATCAGCCGCTTCATCCTGCCGATCCGCGAGGCGATGGAAAAAGAGGGCTTCAGCTACGAGATCAAGGGCCGACCGAAGAGCGTGCACAGCATCTACAACAAGATGCTGAAGAAGAACGTGGCCTTCGAAGAAGTGTATGATGTGTTCGCCATCCGCATCATCATCGACACCCGCCCCGAACTGGAGAAGGCCGATTGCTGGAAGGTGTACAGCATCGTGACCGACTATTACCAGCCGAACCCCGATCGCCTGCGCGACTGGATCAGCACGCCCAAGGCCAACGGTTACGAAAGCTTGCAGACCACCGTGATGAGCCCCGGCGGACGCTGGGTGGAGGTGCAGATCCGCAGCAAGCGGATGGATGAGATCGCCGAAATGGGCCTCGCCGCTCATTACCGGTACAAGGATGAACAGGACCACAGTAGCGCGCTGGACAACTGGCTCAACCGCATCCGCGAGATGCTGGAGGATACCGGCACCAACGCGGTGGACTTCGTCCGCGACTTCAAGTTGGACCTGTTCAGTGACGAGATCGTCATCTTCACCCCGAACGGTGAGATGCGCAACCTGCCCGCTGGATCCACCGCACTGGACTTCGCCTTCGAGATCCATACTCAGATCGGCCGCCAGTGCATCGGCGCCAAGGTGAACCACAAGCTGGTACCCTTGAGCCAGCCCCTGAAGAGTGGCGACCAGATCGAGATCATCACCAGCAAGAAGCAGCAGCCCAAGGAGGACTGGCTCAACTACGTGGTCACCGCCAAGGCGAAGCACCGCATCAAACAGGCCTTGCGTGAACAGAAGCGCAAACTCGCCGTGGTGGGGCGTGAGATGGTACAACGCCACTTGCGCACCTGGGGGGCGAAGGTGGATGGCACCAACGTAGCCGCACTCGTGGATCACTTCGGCAGCAAGGACACCACCGGACTGTACTATCAAGTGGCGCGTGGGAAGCACCACTTGGATACGATCGAAGGCCTACAGGTGAAGAACGGTCGCCTGAATCTGCCCAAGTTGAAGCGGGCCGAAGACGAACGATCATTGGAAGAGGTGGTGGCCGAGATCCGCGGCAGCGACAAGAACGCCGCGCTGGTGCTCGGAGACGACCTCAAGCGCATCGACTACCAATTGTCCTCGTGCTGCAACCCGATCGCCGGTGACGACGTGTTCGGGTTCATCAGTCCCGATGACGGTATCAAGATCCACCGGGTGAACTGCCCAAACGCGGTGCAGCTGATGAGCAATTTCGCCTACCGCATCGTGAAGGCGCGGTGGAAAGGCAAGGACTCCGTGGAATTCCTCGCCGGCATCAAGTTCAGCGGGATCGACGATGTGGGCTTGGTGAACAAGATCACCACCATCATCAGCCACGAGCATAACGTGAACATGCGCGCCATCAGCTTCGAAAGCAACGATGGCATCTTCGCCGGCAAGGTGATGGCCTATGTACAGGACACCGACCACCTCAACTCCCTCATGGAAAAGCTCAAACGCGTCCGTGGCGTGCGGAGCGTGGAACGGGTGGATCATTGATGCCTGCACTTGGCCGAACAGGCCCTTCGTCTGCGGTCCCCGGAATACCTTGGAGCGCCCCACTTCACCATCCCAAGGCACGAGGTTGATGGAGGGCTCCCCGTCCGAGCCGAGTCGCTTACCTTTGGAGCCATGGTGGTGGCCGACCAACAAGCCAACGTACAACGGATCTTCAGTGAATACCTCGAACGCCACGGGCACCGTAAAACGCCCGAGCGCTTCGCGATCCTCACTGAAGTGTACGCGCATAATGGTCACTTCGACATCGAACGGCTTTACGGCCGGATGAAGACCAAGAAATACCGGGTGAGCCGCGCGACCTTGTACAACACCATGGACCTCTTGCTGGATTGCGACTTGGTGCGCCGCCACCGCTTCAATGGGACACAATCCCAATTCGAGCGCTCCCATGCCTTCGGTCAGCATGACCACCTGGTCTGCACCGCTTGCGGCGAGGTCCAGGAATTCTGCGACCCCCGCATCCAACAGATCCGCAATACCGCCAGCGAAGTGATGGGCTTCGAGGTGCGGTACCACACCCTGCAGATCCACGGGACCTGCAAACGATGCCAAGAAAAAAGCCAACGATCATGACCGTTACCGACCGCCCGATGTTCGACCTTGCCGTGACCGAAGAACGGAACTGCAAGGTTTTCCACCTGAAGGGCCGCCTGATGGACCAGCAGCAGGCCGACCGGCTGATGGGCACCCTTGACACCGAACTGAGCGGCGGACACAAGACCGTAGTGCTCGACATGGGTGAATTGCAGTACATGAACAGCACGGGGCTCAACATCCTGATCAACGTGCTCACCCGCACCCGCAACGCCGGTGGCGACACGCTCATCGCAGCGGTCTCCAACAGCGTGCGCCAGCTCTTCGTGGTCACCAAATTGGATACCGTGTTCACCATCACCAACACGGTGGATGAAGCGGTGGCCAAATTGAGCGCTTGATCCATGGGGGCTCGCATGGATGTGCTCCTCGGCGCCCAGTGGGGCGATGAGGGTAAGGGCAAGGTCGTTGACGTCATCGCTCCGGACTACGACATCATCGCTCGTTTCCAAGGTGGACCGAACGCCGGTCACACCTTGATCTTCGAGGGACGCAAACACGTGCTCCACACCATTCCCAGCGGGGTGTTCCGCGCAGGTACCATCAACCTGGTAGGCAACGGCGTTGTCATCGATCCGGTGATCTTCCTAAAGGAGATCCAAGCCTTGAAGGTGGCCGGTGTGGATGTGCGGGATAACCTGCTCATCTCGCGCCGCGCGCACCTTATCCTCCCCACCCACCGCGCGCTGGATGCGGCCAGCGAAGCCGAGAAAGGCAGCTCCAAGATCGGCAGCACACTGAAGGGCATCGGGCCCACGTACATGGACAAGACCGGCCGCAATGGCCTGCGTGTCGGCGACCTGGAACTGCCCGACTTCATGGACCGGTACAGCGCGCTGGTGAAAAAGCACGAGCGTTTGCTGGCCTTGTATGACCGAGCAGGTGCAACACCCGAAGCCGAGAACGAATGGCTCGCTGCGGTGGAAGTACTGCGTTCCATGCCGTTGGTGGATAGTGAGCACTACCTGGACCAAGCCTTGCGTAGCGGTAAACGCATCCTCGCGGAAGGTGCCCAGGGCACCTTACTCGACATCGACTTCGGCACCTACCCCTTCGTCACCAGCAGCAATACCATCTCCGCTGGTGCCTGCACGGGCTTGGGCATCGCACCCAACCGCATCGGCAAGGTGGTGGGCATCTTCAAGGCCTACTGCACCCGCGTGGGCAGTGGCCCCTTCCCCACGGAGTTGAACGATGCCATGGGCGAACGGATCCGCCAAGTGGGGCACGAGTTCGGCAGCACCACCGGTCGCGCGCGCCGCTGTGGCTGGCTCGACCTGCCTGCGCTGCATTACGCGGTGATGATCAATGGCGTGACGGAGCTCGCGATGATGAAGGCCGATGTGCTCAACGGCATGAAGGACCTGCGCATCTGCACCGGCTATACCGTGAACGGCAAGGCGACCGACCGCATGCCGTACGACATCACCGGAACCATCGAGCCCATCCTCGAACCGGTGGAAGGTTGGGATGCATTGAGCACCGAGGCTCCTTTACCCGCTGGGTTGGAACGGTACATCGAGCTGGTGGAGAAGCACGTGGGTGTTCCTGTGACGCTCGTTTCGCTCGGACCGGATCGCGCGGAGACCGTGCATCGCCAAGGCGCGCTGGTACACTGAACTCCATGGGTCGCCACGCGCAGCATCGGTCGCGCAGCGTCCCTGTAACGGCCAACCCCGGTGCCGAATTCTTCGCTCGCCTGCGGGAACAACTTGGACCCGAGGTGGACGGGCTTGCGGAAGCCTTGGCCACTCCGCCCCCCATTAGCATCCGGGTGAATTCGGCGAAATGGACCGCGCCAGCCGGGCTCAGCAACATCCCGTGGAGCGCGAACGGATACTACCTCGACGAACGGCCGTCGTTCACCTTCGACCCGCTGTTGCATGGCGGCTGCTACTATGTGCAGGAAGCCAGCAGCATGCTTCTGGAGCAGGCCGTGCTTGCCACGGGTGTCACCGATGAACGCATCGTAGCCTTGGACCTCTGTGCTGCACCGGGCGGGAAAAGCACCCACCTGCGGAGCTTGTTGCACCGCGATGCCCTCGTGGTGAGCAATGAGATCGATCGGAAACGCCAGCACGTGCTGGTGGAGAACCTTTGGAAGTGGGGTGCGGGTAACACCGTGATCACGGGTGCGGCTCCGGAGAAGCTGCAGGGGCTGCCCGCATTCTTCGACCTGGTCTTAGTGGATGCGCCCTGCTCCGGCGAAGGCATGTTCCGCAAGGATCCTTTCGCCCGTGCGCAATGGTCCACGGATCTGGTGGCGCAGTGTAGCCAGATGCAGCGCGATGCTTTGGAACACGCCTGGAACAGTTTGAGACCGGGCGGCCACCTGATCTACAGCACATGCACGTGGGAGATATCCGAGAACGAGGCGCAGGTGGCACGGCTCGTGGGGTTGGGAGGGAACTGCGTATCCATCGCCGCGGATCCTGCGTGGGGTGTGTTGCGTTCGGATCGTGAAGGGGTGGATGCGCTGCGGTGTTATCCGCATCGCATGTGTGGTGAAGGTTTCTTCATCGCCGTGGTGCGCAAGGGTGGAGACCGCCCCGAGCGCCCGAAGGAGCCAGTATCAAGACAGTTTGAAGAAGCACCCGAATTGAACTGGTTGAGTCCCCGGTGTGACTGGCATGCCGTGGAACACAACGATGTGCTCCATGCTGTTGAGTCCGGTTGGATCAGCACCGTGAAGCGGATCCAGATGTCCTTACCCGTGCTCTCGCCGGGGATCCCGCTCGCCGAAAAAAAGGCCGATGCGTGGCGACCGCATGCCGCTCTGGCCTTGGCCACGGACTTGGATCCATCGCCGTTCACCCACGTACCCGTGGATCTGGCTTCCGCGGTCGCTTACTTGCAAGGGCAAGCCCTACCGGCACAGGACGCCGAAGGAGCAGGGCTGGTCACCTACCAAGCTGTTCCGTTGGGTTGGGTACAGGGCGCTGGAAGGCGTTGGAATAACCGATGGCAGGCACCGTGGCGGATCCGAACGCAACAACCCGGAGCGCCGCGCGTATCTTGGTCTCGTTGAGCATGCACGAGATCCTCCCCTTGCGGTCGAACTGCCAAAGAACGCGGTGATGGAGCGCTTCCTGGACTGGTTCGAAGAACACAAGTTCGGCGTCATCATCACGCTGACGCTGCATTCGATGCTGCTCTTCGTGTTCACCTTGGTGGAGCTCCGCGCCGAGCCCGAGGTGATGCAGACGAGCGTTTCCCACGTGGATGTCCTTCAGCCCGAGCAGGCGGAAGAACTGATGCAACGGATCGAACATCCGGAGCTGGCGGCGAACATGAAGGTGACCAACGCCACGAGCAACATCACCGCTGAAAAGGTGGCCACCACCTTCTCACAGGCTCGCTTGGCCGAGCGCGTGGAGAACGACCTGAAAGCCATGGAGCAAGCCGAATTCGACCGGCTGGCCCAGGAACGCCGCGAGCAGGGCAAGGAGATCGTGATCCCCGAATTGGACCCGAGCAAGTGGAACAAGGAGCAATACATGAAGAGTGCGGCGGAACCTGTGAAGGTGGAAGGCGCTACGACGGTGTGGCACGACCTGAAAGGAAGGACCCGTGAAGATGATGTGCCTGGTTACCTCTGCAAGGAAACCGGCCGAGTGGCCATAGCTGTTCAAGTGGATCAACAAGGCAGAGTCTTGAAAGCCGAAGTGGACCCGACCCGCAGTGATCGGGCGGATGAGTGCATGCTGGAACACGCCTTGGCTTCGGCCAAGCGTGCGCGATTCAATTCGCTAGCAAGCGCTGCGTCACCACAAAAAGGCACCTTGTACTTCCTCTTTTTAGCTCAATAGTGCCATATTGGCATTATTTAAACTCACTCACTGTCATCTTGACGCATATTCAGTATCGGCATTCCCTTTGAACTCGGGTGATCACGCTAAAACAACAAGCAACCATGATCACCAAGTATCGCCCCCAGACCACGTTCGTTCACCCTTTCACCGATCTCGTGAACGGGATGTTCGGACGCGATATCAGCCACTTCCTCGGCCACGATGATGTCGGCCATGCCACGCCACGGGTGAATATCACCGAAACCCCGGAAAAGTTCGTGGTGAGCCTGCGCGTGCCGGGCTTCGCGAAGGAGGATCTGAAGATCAGCGCTGAGAAGAACACCCTCACCGTGAAAGGCGAGAAGAGCTTGACCACCGCATCGGAGAACGAGCGCGTCCTGCGCCGCGAATTCCAAGCGGCCGCCTTCAGCCGCAGCTTCCAGCTCCCGGAAACGGTGAACTTCGACGCCATCACTGCCGAGCACGTGAACGGTGTGCTGAACGTGAGCATCCCGAAGGTTGAACCGGCCAAACCGGCGACCCGCGAGATCAACATCGCCTGATCCACAGACCGAACGCTGAACGAAGGCCACCGCACGGTGGCCTTCGTCGTTCAAGCCTTCGTCGAACTGATGTAACATCGGCTCGCTGCGTCCGTAGCACTTGGACCAACCCCGCTTCACCCATGAAACGCGACCTCCTCTCCTACTATCAGGAAGTGTTGGACAAGATCAGTTCGGCGGATGCGCGCACCTTCCGCAAGGAGATGCGCAAGGCCTTCAAGCGCCTACTGCCCGAAGAGCGCGAACAACTCAAGGTCTGGTTCCGCAGCGCGTGTGTGTGCCGCGTGCCGAACAACGAGCTCGCGACCGTACGGGTGCGCGCCAGCGATCAGTTGAAGTAACGGCTGTTCCAGGCTTCGGCGCTGAACTGGCCGAAGAAAGCGAACCACCCGAACACGGTGAAGCTGGCGAACACCATGGTGCTCCAGAACATTGCGAACACGCGGTGAGAGCCCCAATACGTGGCGCCGGGTTCCGCCGTGAGGTACATGGTCGGCACCGCCAACGCGAAGACCAAGGCCAACACCAGGATCGTTGCGGACAAGGTGACCACATTGCGGAAAGGCCAATTCGCGATGGCGCGTGCCGGGGATAGATCTGTGCCCCATTTGTGGACGAGGTAGAATCGGTCCTCGCCAAGCGGCACGAAGAGCAAGGGGTCGACCTCGCTATCGCAAAGCCGGAAGCGTTCGGCGGGTGCCATGAACATGAATCCGGTGAGCGGGCTGCTGGACTTCCGTTCCAGGCCGCGTAACGCGTGGATCGCCGTGTTCGGCAACTGTCCTTTGAAAAGGCCTCCCGGCAGGAAGCGCAGGCGGTAGCGCACACACAGGTCGCGGATGGTATCGCGGTGGAAGATGCGGTCAGGGTCGGCACCGATTATCCGCACGGGACGCTCATCCATGGAGCTCAGCACCGATGCCCGTAGGATATCGTCGTGTTTCTGTTCTTCGCCCAAGAGCAGGTGAACCTCCTGCAACAGGTCGGCTTGGCCCCGGAGCAGGTGCTCTAGCCGTTCTCGTTCAGTATGCGCAGCCATGGTTTGTATGCGGATAACGCGCGAACCGGCCGATCAGTTCGTCAGCCTTCGCTGCGCGATGCCAAGCTGATCTCCGAAGCGTGTTGGGAGGCATCCTCAGCACTCATGCGATCCAGGGCGAACTGCCGGATCTCAGGTGGCGCATCCATCGCGATGGACGAGCGAACCAAGCTGTTCGGTGGCATCACATGGCACCGGGCGTGCACTTCGATGGGGTCGCGGAACGTACCCTTCTCCACCACCGTCGTCCACTGTCCGTCATAGGGCACCACGAATCGAACGGGTGACTCCTCGAACGTACCACCGTGATAGGAATAGGTCTTCCCCATGCGGTAGGCCTTCAGATCGCGAGCGGTCATGAACTTCACCTTGGTGGGCTGATCGATCTCCACCTCAAGGATCTCCTTCCGTTTCACATCGAAGGTTCTGAACAGGAATCTCATGTACGGGTGCGTTTGGCGTAAATATACAAGAAGCCACGACCGGATGAAGTGTTGACCACCGGGCTGGATCCCAACATCGCCCCGGTGCGCAAGCCTACTAAGGGCTCACAACCGCACGCTGAGCACCGGGAAGTTCGTGTGGTTCACGATATCCTCGGTGAGGCTGCCGTTGACCACATGGAAGAAGCCCGTGCGGCCATGGGTAGCCATCGAGATCAGGTCCGCATCGATGCCTTTGGCGAAATTGAGGATCCCCTCTTCGATGCTCAGGTCGTTGTAGATGGTTGCCGTGTACTTCTTCAACAGGTAACGCTGCAGGAAACGATCAATGGCCCGGTGGCTATCATCGCTGCGTTCGAAGTTGCGCGGTGTGTTCACCTTGAGGAGGTGGATCCTGGGGTCGAACAGTTCGATGATGGGCAGGAAGGCGTGGAACTTCTCCACGTCCTGCTCCGTGAAATTCGACGCATAGACCATGTCCTTCACATCGAGGTCCTCGATCCGATGTTTGATCACCAACACGGGCATGGGGGCTTGTCGTACGATGCGTTGCGTATTCGAACCCACGATGCCGCGTAAACCGGTGGCGCCGTGCGAACCCATGACGATCAGGTCCGCCTGTTGCAACCGCTCGTTCTTGAAGATCTCGTTGAGGCCGAGCTGGCGGAGCATGAACTTCTTCAGCTCCACACCGCGCAGGAAGGGCAGCTCCGGAATACGCTCAAGCTTCGCCTCGATCTCTTCACGGATCCGCTTGTTCTCGGTGTGGAAGTCGGTCATCTGTTCGTACAAATGGACCACATCCACCACCGCACCGCTCAGCCGCGCGAGCTTCGCGGCAACGCGCAAGGCATCGGTGGCACAATCGCTGAAATCATATGGGACCAGGATGGTACGTAGCGCCATGGCAAGGTGACCTGTGTTCGGCAGGCTGAAGCTAACACCTGTAACCCGCTTGCTGCAAACGATCGTCAAGATGTGGTCAACCTGCATACATTCGTGCGCCTCTGCTATGGATCTGCTCCTGGAACTCTCCCCCACGGAAAAAACACCAGCCGTCACCGTCGATGGTGGTCGTGGTCTCATCGCCATCAGCGGATGCTCGATCCCCGAGAACGCGGACCGGTTCTATGGCCCCATCCAGGACATTGCCGAGCGGTACGCCAAAGCGCCAGCCCCGCGAACGACCTTGCGGGTGGAGCTCTCCTACTTCAACTCGAGCTCCAGCAAATACCTGCTGGACCTGATGAAGCACCTTTCCGACCTCCATGCCAGCGGACGCAGCAGCGTCACCTTGGAATGGTGGTATGCGAAGGATGATCTGGATATGAAGGAAGCGGGCGAGGACTACCGCTCATTGCTGGACATCCCGGTGAAGTTGAAGGCGCGCGACGACGACTGATCGTCACCGACCCAAAGCCGCCCGATAGGCCCTTTCTGAGATCGGGAGACCCTCCCGGAAGTAATTCTCATCGCCCCACGGATGGGACACCTTCTTGTACACCACGGTCCGTCCTTCCTCGGGTGTCACGGTCTCCACCACCACTGAGCGCCCTTCCTTGTAAACACGCTCACCGACCTCCAGTGCTACGGTCAGCGGGGGCAACTGTGCCGGCCTAGGATCCGGCTTAGGGGTATTGATCAAAGCTGGTAATGACACAGCAGGAGCTACACGAACCTCCGGCTTGGGTTGTTCTTGCTGTGCTACTTGGGTCGGGTCCGGATCCTTCCTAACATCGACCACCGCAGGAACCGGCGCAGGCGGCAGTGGTTCGCTGAGTGGAACCTCGACAGGTGGAGGTTCCGGTGGTGCAGCCGCCTGTTCCGCATCGCGCTTGGCGATGAGCACTTGGAGGTCTTGGATCTTCACTTTGGGGTAAACGTTCAGCGGCCTGCGCGTGCGGGCTTCCTTGTACCGTTCCAGCGCCCCATCGAAATCCTTGGCCCGGAAAAGCTCCTCCGCGTTGGCCATCAACGCCTGGAAAGGAGCGTCGGCTGCCGCGTTCTGTTCCTCCTCCTTGGCGATCCGGGCGCGTTCCTTCGCGCTCAGCTTGCTGAACTCGTCCGTTAGCTGATCGGGTTGAGCAGCCATGGGACCGGCCCAAGCGAAACCGCAGATGAGCGCTACCAGCGAGATATGGTACTTGAAACCCGACATGTTGCCCTTCAGCCTTCAAAGGTACCGGGCGCGCGGTATACGTATCCGCCGGGCTGGAGGTTCGTTCGGTCCGGTCCACTTGGCGGTCGGGCGAAGGAGCACCAACCGGGTACGGAGGCCACGTAAATTCGCGCAGCGTACGAACCGCTGAAACACCCATTCCATGATCGTGAAGAAGATCGCCCTGCCCGCACTCCTGCTCCTGTTGCACGCCTGCACCCAGGACCCCAAGGCTTCGGAGCCTTACAAGCAATTGGAAGAGGACCAGCGGCGCACCACCGAAACCGTGGCCCAACGTGATTCCGCGATCAACGAGCTGTTCGGCACCTTCAATCGGATCAGCGAGAACCTGCGTACCATACGCGCTAAGGAAGGTGCGCTAGTAGCTCCCGCAGGCGGCTCTGAAAGCGGCGCCGATATGGAACAGCGTGTGATGGAGGACCTGGCCGCGATCGATGCCTTGCTGGCCGAGAACAAGGAACTGATCGCCAAGTTGCGCAAGCAGTCGAAAGGCTCCGCCGTCCGGCTCACCGAGTTGGAACGCACGATCGTTGAACTGGAATCGACCATCACAGCGAAGAACGCTGAGATCGACACCTTGAAGGAGGAACTCTCCAGCGCCAACAGCTCACTGGCGACGCTGATCGATATGTACCGCGACAAATCGCAATTGGCCGATATGCAACGGAACGAGATGAACATGGCCAACTACCTCATCGGCACCTCAAAGGAGTTGAAGGAAAAAGGCGTGCTCACCAAGGAAGGTGGTGTGGTCGGTATCGGTGCGGTGAACAAACTGAACATGGCCAACCTGCCGAAGGACCAATTCACGGAAGTGGACCTGACGGCCACGCCGGAGATCGCGATCGGCGCGAAGAAGGCCAGCTTGGCCACGGCGCATCCGGAAGGCAGCTATCGCTTGGAAGGCGGCACGCGCTTGGTGATCACCGATGCCGAGAAATTCTGGAGCGTTTCACGCTACCTCGTCGTGGTGGTGGAACGTTGATCCGACAGTCATTTCAAGGCAAAGGGGCCGTTCCAATGGAGCGGCCCCTTTGCCTTCGCACCATGAAAGCCCGTTCACGGGGCATTGCTACGCGGCTTGGCCGGGGCGTTCGGTGCGTTGGAAGGCGGCGATGTAGGCGCCACGGGTTCGTTCGGTGTCGGAAGTGGTTCCACCGCGTTGGGGCATTGACGCGGAAGGAGTTCCTCCACCTCGCTCCCATACGTGGCGGTAAAACCCAATTCCAGCGCCTTGCGCAAATGGGCGCAACCGGTAACCTGTTGTCCTTGTGCCAGGTCAATGATGCCCAGGCTGCGGTAGGCATAGGCGTTGGTCGGATTCTTGCGCACCGCGAGGGTGAGATCGCGTTGTGCCTTCGCGGTATCGCCAAGCTGGTAGTAGCTCCACCCGCGGTTGCTGAAAGCGAATCCGTAGTTAGGGTCTTGTTTGATGGCCTTGTCCATATCGGCGATGGCTTTAGCATAGTGGCCCGACCTCATGTATCGGAAATAGCCGCGGCTGTTGTATCCGGCCGGATCCCGTGGAGCCAGTTGAATGGCCCTATCCAGATCGATCATAGCCTTGGCCGTATCGCCCAGCATGGCATAACAAGCTCCGCGCTCCCGGATCATACGCGGCGAAGAAGGGTTACGCTCTGCACCTGCTTGGAAGTGGCCCAACGCCGTTGGCCATCGTTCTCTTAGGAATAGCACCCTTCCCGCCCGGTAGAGGTACTCCTCCGAGGCGTCGGTGGGAATAGCGGGCAGGACAAGAGCCTCCGCACTGTCCAACAGACCCAAGCCCGTAAAGCTGCCGATGAGGTTGGTGCGGTAGTCCGGTGTAGCCTTCATGGATGGCGCCAGCTGTAATTGTGCTCGTGCTTCCCGGTAGGAACCGATGCGGTTGTACGCCTCGGCACGCAATAAATGGAACACCTCCGGTGCGCCTTTCTTGGATAAGGCGCGATCGGTCAGCGTGAGCGCCTTGTAGGGCTTATCCAGGGCGAGGGCTTTCCTGGCCGAGGCTTCCAACTTCTCGAACTGAGCGTTCCCCTGAATGAACAGGGAACCGAACGCGCATGTGATCCAGAACCGCATCGGGCGAAGATACCGCGCTGTCAGGCCCCTTCCGTACCGGTAACTTCGCACCGCCTACCATGAAGACCGCCTACCCCGCCAAGGTCCTGATCGCTTGGGGAGAGGCCATCGCGGGGAACACGGACTTACGCGACTGGCTCACCCGGAACGGTTATCCCGAATTGGGGATCTTCACCTTCGCATTGCGCAACAAACCCGAGGCCCGCGATTGGTTGATGCAGAACGGGCATCCGCACTTGATGGCCATCATCACCGGTATCGAAGGGGACAAGCGAGCACTCGATTGGTTGGAGCGTAACGGCATGACCGTGCTGAAGCATGTGGCACTGACCGGCGACGGCAGTGAAGAGGACTTCCAGTGGTTGATCGACCATGGCCACCGCGAGTTGGCCGTTATCGGCAACAAGATGCATCAGGTGAAGCGCAAGATGGACGAGGACTTCGGCGATTACCACAAGATGCCGAAGATCTGAACCGATCAGGCCTCCGTATCGCCTTGTAACATGCTGGCCATCAGATCACCGAAACTGGCCTTACCAGCCAACACCGTGCGTCCGATGCGGCTGTGTTCAGCGAGCGCGTGCAGCACGAATTCGCCCCACAATGCTTGCTCTTCGGCATCGAGGTAGCTGTGCAATTTGCGCACGAGCGGCATGAGCCCATCCACGGATGCCATGGCCTTCGCGTAAGCCTGACCAGTAGCTTCCATGGGGACATCAAGCTGCTGGGCTTCGAAATGCGCGATGATCGGCTGGTAGACATCGGTGCGTTGACCTTCTGCACCTGCCTTTGACTTGCGCGCCTTGGTGGGGTCCGGGAAAAGATCCGCGAAGACATTGCGGATGGCCATGCTGATGAGGTGATGGGCGATCTTCTCGGCGCCCTCCTGTTCACCTTCGTACACGAGCTCGATCTTTCCCACGATGGCCGGTACCACGGCCTGTAGATCACCGATCCGTGCCACAGTGCGCTCCTCGCCATTACGCAAGGATCGCCTTTCGGCCGCGCTGATCAAACTCTCCAACGCCGTGATGGTCAGTCGGGCGCTGACGCCACTCTTGCGATCCACGTACTCGGAATCGCGGGCCTCCCAAGCGATCCGCTCGATGAGGACGCGTAAGAGATCGGGCACTCGGACCCGCGCGGTCTGGTCCTTGGTGGAACGTACCTCCTGCGCGGTGATGCGCATGCCCATCTCCAACGTGGGCGGATAGTGGGTGAGTATCTGTGATTGGATGCGGTCCTTCAGCGGTGTGATGATGGCTCCGCGGTTGGTATAGTCCTCGGGATTGGCGGTGAATACGAACTGGATGTCGAGCGGCAGCCGCAGTTTGAAGCCTCTGATCTGTACGTCGCCTTCCTGAAGGATGTTGAACAAGGCCACCTGGATCCGCGGTTGCAGATCGGGCAGTTCGTTGATCACGAAGATGCCGCGGTGGCTGCGCGGGATGAGGCCGAAGTGGATGACGCGTTCGTCGCTGTAATCGAGCTTGAGGTTGGCCGCTTTGATGGGGTCGCTGTCGCCGATGAGGTCAGCCACGGTGACATCGGGTGTGGCGAGCTTCTCGGTGTAGCGCTGGTCGCGGTGCACCCAGCTGATGGGCGTACCATCACCATGATCGGCGATGAGGTTGATGGCATACCGCGAGATCGGGGCCAAGGGATCGTCGTTGACCTCGCTGCCCGCCACGATGGGCATCCATTCGTCCAAGAGTTGCACCAGGGAGCGCGCCATGCGTGTTTTGGCCTGGCCGCGGAGCCCGAGCAGGTTGATGCTGTGCCCGGCCAGGATGGCCCTTTCCAAGGCCGGCACAACGGTATCCTCGTAACCATGGATCCCTTCGAACAAGGGCGATCCAGCGCGGATCCGGCCGATGAGGTTGGCACGTAGTTCCTCCTTCACCGTGCGGCTCTTCCAGCCGCTTTTCTTCAACTCGCCTAACGTGGTACTGGTCGGATGGTTCATGGGTTCGTTGGCCTAAAGGGACTTCGGCCGTTGAGGTGTTCGTCAGGATGCTTTCCGGTTACTCGCATGATCACGGAAGACCATGTCGGCGAGACCTTGTAGACCAGTGTAGAATGCGCGGCCCTGGTTGGCTTCGGTGAAGCGCTCGATGAAGTGTTGCAGGTAATGATCCTGCGCGATCATGAAGGTGGTGATGGGGATGTGCGACTTCCGCGCCCGCACGGCCGCATCGAGGGTGCGTGCCACGATGTAGTCATCGAGCCCGAAGCTGTTCATGTAGTACTCGCCATCGCGTTTGATGCAGCTGGGTTTGCCGTCCGTGATCATGACAATGCGTCTGTTCTTCAGCTTGCGACGGCGCAGGATGTCCATGGCGAGTTCGAGACCTGCTACCGTATTGGTGTGGTAAGGACCGACCTGTAGGTAAGGCAGGTCCTTCAAGCTGATCTGCCAGGCATCGTTGCCGAAGACTACAATATCGAGCGTGTCCTTTGGATAGCGCCGCGCAATGAGCTCCGCCAGTGCCATGGCCACCTTCTTCGCAGGTGTGATGCGGTCCTCCCCGTAGAGGATCATGCTGTGGCTGATGTCGATCATGAGCACCGTGGCGCAGGCGCTCTGGTGCTCGGTCTCGATCACCTCCAGGTCGGCTTCGCTCAAGTTCAACTCATCGATGCCGCGCTGCTGGGCGTTGCGGATGCTGTCGCTCATGGCCACCTGTTCGATGCGGTCGCCGAACCGATAGGTGCGTCTGTCGCTGGTGCTCTCATCGCCCTGGCCCGTGCGACGCAGGCCGTGATCGCCGCGATCGCTCTTCTTCAGCTTTCCGAAGACCTGATCCAAGGCCCGTTCCCGTATGAGCTTCTCGGCCTTTCCGGTCAACGGTGCTTTGCCGCCCTTCTTGGGCTTGTCGCCGATGATGCCATTCTTGCGCAGGTCGGCTTCGAATTCCTTGCGGCCATAATCCGCGCTGTAGAAACCGTGCTCCTTGTCGAGCTGATCCATCCAGTCCAGTGCTTCTTCCACATCGCCGCTGGTGTGGGTGAGCATCTCCAGGAAGAGCGGGAGGAGTTTCTGGAACGGCGTACGATCGTCCTGCGGAGGCACGTACTTGGTGAACCGATGGAGCGCCATGTGCACAAGGTAACGCCCATGCGAGGCCTGCTGTTCACGCAGAAAAGCGAAGAGCGCCTCCGGCTGGGCCGAAAGCGCTCTTTCTGAGAACAGTAAGTGCTCTACTGCACCACGATGCGGCGGGAGCCGGAACGCCCGTCTGTGCCTATGACCTTGAGGTGATACACTCCCGTGGCCAAGCCAGTGAGATCAAGCACGGTGTTGGCGGTGCTGCCGATGGTCTTCACTTCGGAGCGCACCAACTGGCCCGCTGCGGTGAAGACTTCCAAGGAGTGCAATTCGTCCTGGCCGAGACCCAGATCCACGCGTCCGGTGGTTGGGTTCGGGTAGGGTTCGAAGTTCACTGAACCAGCGTCCACATCGTTGATACC
>DAOORM010000002.1:18322-25159 GCA_035389265.1 Flavobacteriales bacterium
TTGGGTTCGGGTAGGGTTCGAAGTTCACTGAACCAGCGTCCACATCGTTGATACCTGTACCCGGGCCCAGCAACCATTCGGCCGTGAAGGTCACTGCTGGCGAGCCACCGCTGAAAATGACCGTGTCACGCGAAAGCTTGAGCATGGGAAAGCGCGAATCGGTGCTGTAGTAATAGTAGGAATCGAAGCTGCGGTAGACACTTGTGATCGCGGCTTGGTCCTGTTGCGTCTTGCGCACTTTTACCCGGAGCACGTTAGGGATGATGGCGTTCGGGAGCTGAAGCTCACCATAGCCATCGGCTACACCATTGATCGTTCCGGTGCGAACGACCGGGAAGCCACTGGCGGTGTAGTTCAATGCGTAGGTATCGTTCCAGGTGGTACCGAAGGTGCATGGGAATACCAATTCCTTAGCGCTATTGCTAAGGGCGACGGTGCCCTCGAAGGAGGTGCGCAGTCCCACGAGCTCGATCCCGTTGGCATCCACCTTATAGGCCATGGTGTCCGAACCACCATTGGTCATGAGTACCGTTGCGGTAGGGAACACCGCACTACTGGCCGATACGCTCGGGGACACCAGGAACCGATCGTTACCACCGGTCTCATTCAGCATGAAGAAACCATAGGTGGCATCCGCGCCGTCTTCGCTAGGGCCATAGAAGTCAGCCGGCACGTTGGTGGTGAATGAGGTTATGCCGTAGCTGTCCACGATCGGCACGAGTCCGTTGGTCGTTTCGGTCAGTGTGGGTTGGGCAATGGCGCCGCCTGCGCAGATCAAAGCACTGGCGATCAAGAGTTGACGTTTCATCATGTTTCCGGTTCCGGTTAGATCGGTCGAAGGTAAGACGTTCGGAACGGGTAGAACGCTGCCCGGTCCGGTGGTCTTCCGATCCTACTTCGTCTCTTTGGGGCATCATTCGACCATGAAATTCAGCATCAGCGAGATCACGGAACTGATCCGGCACCGCCGCAGCATCGCCCCCAAGGACTATTCTGACCGGGTGGTCCACAAGGAAATGGTGGAGCGCATCCTCACCAACGCCACCTGGGCGCCCACCCATGGCCTCACACAGCCTTGGCGGTTCACGGTTTACAGCGGCACTGGCCGCGAGCGCCTTTCACGCTTCCTTGGTGAGGAGTACACACGCCTGACCCCGTCGGAGAAATTCCTACAGAAGAAATTCGACAACGTGACCCAGCGTCCGCTGCAGAGTTCGGTGGTCATTGGGCTTGGACTGGAGCGCGACCCGAACGGCAAGATCAGCGAGCGGGATGAGGTGATGGCGGTGGCCTGTGCCGTTCAGAACATGTACCTGACCTGTGCAGCTTACGGACTCGGCGCGTTCTGGGCCACCGGCGGCCCCTTGATCGGAGACGGCATGCGCGACTATCTAGGCCTTTCCCCGCAGGGGTCGGCGTTGGGGTTGTTCTACCTGGGGTATCCGGCGGTTGAATGGCCGAAAGGTCACCGCCGGCCGCTGGAAGTGGTAACCACGTGGGTGGATGAATGAGCACCGTTACTCCCCGTTGATGCACCTTTCCTCCACCCGATCGGGGCCAGCCGTTCATCCATGGCGATCTTTGGCTCCATGGTGAGAGCGAATGTGTTCCGAGCGGTGGGCGTTGTGGGCGGGTACTTTCTGCTCGCAGCCGCTCTGTGCGCTCAACAAGGCGTGACCACATTCGGCCTTCAGGTGAAGCCGGTTTTCGCCATGCCTTATTTCGAGACCACCACGGAATTCACGCGGCCTTCGCTCTCGGGCACCATTGAATTGGACGGAGGTATGGCCTTCGGCATGAGCTTGCGTCAGGGTCTCACCCGGATCATAAGCATCGAGACCGGGATCGGGCAGATCCAACGGCGCTACAACTTCACGCTCAAGAACGACACCAGCGGCTACAGTGAAACGGGCATGGTGCGCTACGTGGGTTATGAGATCCCCCTCACCGCACTGGCCTACATCCGCACGGGAGAACGCTCCTACATGAACGCCGCGCTCGGCTTCTCCGCAGACCTGTACCCCAGTGACGTGCAGCAGGAATTGGATGAAGGCTTCATTTACCTCTTTCGGAACCAATGGGTGCAATTGGGTGTGGTGGGCAACCTGGGTTGGGAGTATCGCACGGAAAAGAGCGGCATCTTCTACATCGGAGCCACTTTCCACCGGCCATTCGGGGATATGGCCACCGCTGATCTGACCTATTGGGACGTGGACAATGGCTTTTTCCGCTATCCGATGCGCGGTGCGCTGGAGGGTGGTTACCTGACACTCGACCTGCGGTACTATTTCCACGAAGACCCCACACGGGTCCAGCGCAAGAAACCAAAGCGCTGAGCGGCGTACATTCGGCGCATATCCGACCGAACCATGCGCCACCGACTTTACGCTTCCCTGCTACCCACCTTGTTCGCGGCCGCCGTGGCCATGGGCCAGGCGCCGAACGATGCTTGCACCGCGGCCATCACCCTCACTTGTGGTCAAACGGTATCGGGCACCACAGTGGACGCCACCTTGGATGCCAATTCGACCAATTGTGGAACGGCTGTGACCGCACCTGGTGTGTGGTACAGCATCGTAGGAACGGGCGAAGCCATTACGGTGAGCACCTGTCCTGATTTCGGATATGACACCAAGATCAACGTGTACCGAGGAACCTGTAGTGATCCGGTCTGTGTGACCGGAAATGATGATGGAGGGAACTGTGATGTGGGCTCCACAGCGTCCTTCCCCTCCATGGTCGGCGAGACGTACCTGATCCTGGTACAAGGTTACGAGGGTGGCACGGGCACTTTCGATCTAGCGGTGACCTGTGGCCCGATCACCAACGACTATTGCCAGGGTGCCATCACGATGACGTGCAATTCGAGCCTGAGCGGCAGCACCCTCGACGCTACGCCGGATCCTCAACCCGACTTTTGCGAGACCGGTATCCAAGCTCCCGGCCGGTGGTTCACGTTCACCGGCATCGGCGATCCCGTGGTGATCAGCACTTGCGAAGGCTCTGACTATGACACACGGTTGAACGTGTACAGCGGAAGCTGTGACGGACTCACCTGCGTTGCTGGTGGCGATGATACACCAGGCGTGGGCACCTGTTCCACGGTGAATTTCGTTCCTGACCCAGCCTTGCAGTATTACATCCTGGTTCAGGGTTACGATGGTGAGACCGGCAACTTCAGCATCGAACTGGCCTGCCAGGCGTGTGGAACCCCGAGCGATGTGAGTGCCACAGCCGGCGATGTGGAGGCTTATGTTTTCTGGGAAAGTTTGAACCCAGGCGCGACCTACAGTATCGAATACGGCCCATTGGGCTTCCAACCCGGCGAAGGCACCATCACATCGGGAACGGTGAACGGCAGTAATGCGTCCGCCGTGGTCACCGGATTGGATAGCGGAACCGAATACGCGTACTACCTGCAAGAACTCTGCGGCGAAGGGGAAGCGAGCATCCGCGTAGGTCCGTTCACCTACATCACGCTCGCCGAACCACCTGCGGTGAACGCCATTTGCGAGGGCGCTTTGCCGATCAGCTGCAACGGTAGCGTGGAAGGGAATACGGAAGAGAGTTTCTACCTACCTGGAGCCACGTGCGGAGCAGCCAACATAACCGCACCTGGGCTGTGGTATTCCATCGTGGGTGATGGAAGCACGATCACGGTGAGCACCTGTGGCACCGCCACCTTCGATACGAAGATCAGTGTGTATGGCGGGTCGTGCGGCAACTTGAGCTGCATAGCCGGTGGCGATGATGCACCCGGTTGCGCGGACAATAGCAGTGAAGTGAGCTTCCCTTCCTTTGCCGGGGCGAACTATTTCGTGCTCGTGCATGCCTATGAGGATCAGTTCGGCACATTCACGCTCACCACTTCCTGCGCACCGACATGCGCTCCTGTCGAGGCCAATGACGAGTGTGCGAATGCTACCATCATTGAACCCAGCGGGATCGGAACCTGTGAGCCCTCCTCGGGTGATAATAGTTGTGCGTTCGCTACCGGTGTGGAGAACCCACCATGCGACCCCTTCGCATCCATCGTTGACATCTGGTATGGGTTCAACACGGGTGAGCAGACCTCCTTCGTAGTGTCCCTGGCAGCCCTTACAGCTGAAGAGGTGAGCGCGGCGCTTTATGTGGAATGCGGCTCCTTGGAATACGTGGACTGTGAAACCGGGATCAATGCACCGTGGATATTGAACGGCCTGGAGCCTCAGACCGATTACTTGATCCGCGTGTGGAACGGTGGCGGACCGGACGCCGGGACCTTCGCGCTGTGCATTGAAACGGATCTGACCACCTCGGTCATGAACACCGCCAGTTTGTCCTCCACCGCGCTGTGGCCCAACCCAACGCTGGACCATCTCAACATCACAGGTGTTCCAACGGATGCGCCAGCGATCGAGATCCTCGACCTACAAGGGCGCGTGGTGCTCAGCTTTGCCACGAGCGGTGCACTGGCTAGCACCGTAGACGTGGGATCACTCGCACCGGGCACCTATCTGGTGCGTTCCATCGGTGATGTACCAACGACCCTCGGTCGTTTCGTGAAAGAGTGATTGGAACAAAACGGAACGGGCCATGGATGTCGACATCCATGGCCCGTTCCCATTCAGGGGGTCAATTCTTCATCAACGGTGCAGTGGAACGACCTTCCGACGAGCTGACCACCACTGTGTAGGGCGCTTCAGGCAGTTCGGACAGATCGATGAAGATGCGACCATCCGCAGGCTGAGGACCGTTATAAGCCACCCGCACCGAACGGCCAACCGCGTCGAAAAGTTCGACCTGCACCGGTGCGCAGCACGGAGCGGCTACACCGATCGAAACCACGGAACTGGCGGGGTTGGGGAACACTTCCGTGATCAGCGGCGCTTGCCTCTCGGCCAACCCATTTGGGAAGTCCATCACCTGGAACGACCAGGTGCCCTCAGGAGCCACTATGGGCCTGACCTGCTCTTTGCCACTGATGGCTTCCGCGTGGATGTAGTAGTACACTTCCGTACCTGCCACTTGGGGTGAGATGCTCCCCTGCCAGATACCGTCACCGCTGGGCGCCATCACAGCTTCGATGAACGGGCCTTCGGGCGAAGTGGACCAGAACACACTGGCTGTGGCGATGCCACTGCGGTGGCGGATGTAGGCTTCCACCGCGTAGGGGTCGATGGTGTTCTCCGTGTCGCTGAGGCGCTGGTGCCGGATCAAAAGCGGGTCACGAACACCGATGGTCTTGGTGATGCAGTGGATGGCGCCGCTTTGAGCGATAATGTTCTGCTCGGAGTCGCAATCGATCCCGATGATGCGGTAACCCGGCAGTTGCTCGTTGAGGATGCGCAGGCCGATGGTATCATACTCGGTGCGGTAGGTAGGCACCAGCACCGTACCGTTGATGAACACGTTGTTCGTGAAGGTGCGGTAGTTGGCGTTCGGGGGATAATTCCCCGAAGTGCTCGATGGCATGGGGATGCGTACGAGTTTGAAAGGGTCGCCGTAAACGGATACCTCATCGGACATGATGCCTTCGATGTTGATCTCCAGTTGCGGACCATCGCTTTCACCTGCTGGGAACTCGCCCACGAGCAAGGTCTCCTCATCCAGCAGCTTCATGTGCATATCGATGTGGTTGATCCCATCGAACGGCAGCGCGGTCATCTTGATGTAGTGATCGATGCCCATGAACTGCTGCATGATCGCATCCACGCCGGCCTCATCGCGAACGGTCTGGTTGAATTCTCCCGAAGGACCATTCTCCTCCAACACGAGCTCCGAGCTGAACGCGGTCCCCGCGCCATCGCTCATGAAGTTGCCTCCGGTATGGACCAGGTCATAAGGGGCGGTGGTGGTGCTGTACACGGCGATCCCTTCAGCCGCACCGATCACATCGCTCAGTGCATCATCCGCCGGGCGTGGACGGTTGTAGATCCAGTCGAGTAGTAGGAGCGAATCCACTTCATTGGCGTAGATGTTCTCGGCGAAATAGTCGCGAGCCCAGATGCTGTTGAAGTCGGCCACTAGAAAGGTGACCCCCGATAGATCATCGATAGGCCCACCATACTCACTGTTGGCGAGGTAAGCCTCGACCTCGGCTTGGTCATCGCAGGTGATGATCACCCGGCATTCATCCAACGCGTACCGCACGATCTGTTTCAGGATCCCTGGAAATCCTGTCCACGCGATCACAAGACTTTCAACCTCTTCCCACTCGGCCATCGTGCGCACCGGGAATGGCGGAGGACTGCTGATACCTCGCCCTTGGAGTGGACGTGAGGCACGGTAGGGAGCGATAAGCTCTCGTTCATGCGGTGCCATCCCATGGGGCAGCATTTCCTGGCCGAAGGATGGTAGAGCCGCCATCATGACCAGGACGGCCGTGGTAGTTCGTTTCAATGCAGGGAACATGCGGTCAAGTTAGGGTGCGGGCGTAGACCAATACCACCCCTATTCTCCTCCCTTCTAGGAAGGGAGAGTCCCTTGACCCTCATGGGACCACCTCAGCATCGCCTTCTTCGGGGCTCACTACCACGGGTTCCTCCGCCGGTGCTATGGGATCCGCAGCAGGTTGTGGCTTTCGTTTCGGCAGACCGACCAATTGATCATAGAGGGAGACGATATCGCGCACATAATGGAAGACTTGACTGCCTTTGCAGAAACCGTTCTTCATTTCGGGGCGTGTGTAGAATCGTGGCTTGGCCAGGAGGAGGACGGCTCGTTCCACATTCCCCTCCCACTGCTTTGGATCGAGGCCGAGCCGCTCGGCAAGGCGTTGCGCATCGATGATGTGGCCTACACCAGCGTTGTACGAAGCGAGCACGAACCGCAGTCGCGCGTCACGATCGGGTACGG
>DAOORM010000003.1:0-5945 GCA_035389265.1 Flavobacteriales bacterium
GGGTGAGCAAGTATTCGGTGCCGAACGCGAAGCGATCGAAGTCGCCGGTGTACCCCTGCTCGAAGAGGTAGGTGCGCCGGATCGGCGAGTTCAACGCATCGCGCACGCGGAAGGTGGTGCTCCAATGCTTGCCCCAGCGCTTGTTCAGTGTAGCATCGATCACATGCCGCGGCATCTCATAGGCCCGGATCCCTGTGGGGTCCAACTCGGCGTTGCTTACCGCCAGCTTCGGCCCTTGCACGTTATAGGATACGCTGATGTCCATCTTCAGGCTATCCAGTGAATAGGTGAGCGTGCTGTTCACGATGTAGGGAGCCTGACCGAACATGGGGGTCTTGTAATCCACGCGTTGATCGTCGAGGATCACGAAGAGTTCACTTTCGGAGTCCATCACGGTCAGGTTGCCGCGCCACTCCAAGGGCTTGAATAGTTTCACACGACCTTCAAGCTCTGCACCGATAACCCGTGACCGCGCTGCGTTCCGCCACGTGAATCCGCCTTGGGCGGTCTGTAACAATTCGATGTGGTTGCGGAAGTCCTTGAAGAAACCGCTCAGCGAGATGTTGTCACCACTGCTGAAGTAGCGTTCCACTCGCAGGTCGTAGTTGTCCACCGAGGTCATGTTCAACTCGGGGTTCCCGTACACCGGTGCTTGTAGTTGGTAGTCATAGTACTGAACCACCGAGAACTCCCGGAAACTGGGGCGACTCAAGGAACGGAAGTACGACGCGCGCAGGTTCATCGGTTTTTCTTCGCCATCGTTGAGCTTCCAGATCAAGTTCAAGCTCGGGAGTAGGTCCCACTGCTCGATCGTTCCGGGGATCGCAGGCTTCGGTTCGGGTGAGCTGGAACCACCCACGCTAAGGTCGCCGACCGTTCCGCGACTGGGGTCTTCCGGGGCCAGCCCATCCACGTAGTATTGGTAGATGTCGCTCAATAGAGATGTGTATTCGGCGCGCAAGCCACCCGCTATCCGGAATCGTTTGGTGATCGCGTAATCGGCCATCAGGTAGCCGGCGCTCACGTCCAGTATCCCGATGTCGTTGTCCTTGAACGAACCGAACGGTGCATACATGCTGGTGAAGCGACCATCGGGCCGCATCGTGAACCTTCCAGACTCCTCCCATTGGGCAGGGCCGGGTGCGCCCATCACCACGTAATACTTCTGGTCGTTGCGACGCTCATTGGTGCGGTAAGAACCGCCGAATTTCAAGGTGCGTTGTTTGCCAGGTTCATCCAATGGAAGCTCGAAGCCCAGTCGGCCATCCATCACCTGCTCGTTCAGGAAGCGGTAGATACGGCCCGGTGGACGCAAAGCGCCATCCACATCGGTGATGGGCTGCCCATCCGGTGGTTTCACGTATTGTACCACCATCAGATCCAACAGGTCGCGTTCACCATCGGAGTAGGATACATCGGCGTTCACCGTGAGCTGGATAGCGGGGATGAAGTGCTTCGAACCGTATTGGAACACCCACAACTTGCGTTGCTCCCAGAATTGCTCTTCGGAAATGAACGTCTCACCGCTCACCGTGGGATCAAGGAAGGTGAGGTAACGGGCGTTGTTCTGTCCGAGCACATTCCCCATCGCGAGCAGGGAGAAGCTGTTGTTCCGGTTCAGTTTGAAGGATAGGTTGCCCAACGCATTGTAGCCGGCGGATACCACGCTCACTCGTTGCTCTCCCTTTCGGTTGAAGGTGTCGCCTGGGTTCTCGTCCTCGAATCGCTCGATGGTACGCAGCACGGTGGAACGCTCGTCATTCTGGGTCTCCGTGGCGTAGCGTAGGCCGAAGAGATAGCCCAGCTGCTTCGGTGTCTTCGCCTTTTTGAAGAGATCCACCTGGTTCCCGATGGTGAAGGAAAGGTTGTAGTTCGGGCTCCCTTGCGCTGTACCTACACGCCAACGGGTGTTATCCCAGGCGCTGTTCAGGGTAGCCAATTCCCCGTTCACGCGTGGTGAGAAATAGGCTAGGTCGTAGGTGTTGTTGTAGTTGCTGACCGCGGTGGCCACGGCATTCTGGTCCAATACAAGTGCGGGTGCAAGAAGGCCCAACTCAGCGAGTGCCACGGACTGTAAGGGGTTCCCGGCGGACATCGTCGTGGTGTTGAAGCCAGGGGTGGTTCCGGTGATCCCGTATCGTGTCAACGCATTTCCGATCCCAAGCAGACCGAGCTGCTGGTACAACGAGGGATTCTGGAAAACCGGGTAATCTTCCACGGCTTCCGGAACACCATCCGGTATGCCACGCAGACCATCATCTCGACCCAGCCAGTCCGTACTACTTGTTCCTGCGCTCACGATGTCCTTGAAACTACTGTTCGGATTGTATCCCACGGTGGTCGCCACGCTCACGGTGAGCCGTTGGGGATAATCACTCGTGTTCATGCTCAAGTAGGCCCCGGCCCAATCGCCCGGCAGGTCCGGTGTCAGCGTCTTCGTGATCACGATATTGTCCATCAATCCCGTTGGGAAGAGGTCCAATCGAAGGTTGTTCGTGAACGGATCCAACGTGGGCACACGACCGCCGTTGATCCCTGTGACCAGGTACCGGTCGGCAAGACCGCGTACGGTGACGAACGCACCCACCGTGCTCACACCACTGATACGACGCACGGCTGCTGCGGCATCGGCATCACCCGTCTTCAACATCACATCACGGGAGATGAAGTCCAACGCCGTTGCCGAGTTGATCTTCATTCGATCGAGGTACACATCACTGCCGCGTCGGGCTTTACCTTCCACCTCGAAGACCTTCAACTCCACACTGTTGTCCTTCAACACCACATTCAGCACCACGACGCTGGTCTGCGGTTGCACCACATGCTCTTGGGGTGCCAGACCGATGAAGGAGTAGACGAGCGTGACGGCTGTGGTGCGGTCCAGCTGTAGGGTGTAGAGCCCGTCGAGATCCGTGATGGTGCCCACACCCGGTGTGTCCTTCACCACCACGTTGGCCCCGATCACCGTGGCGCCGGTCTGGTCGGTCACCCGACCGCGGATGGTTAGCTGGGCAAAAAGACCGAATGAAAGGAGCCCGAAGGCGAGGGCGACGAGGGATCTATGGAGGGAGCACATCGGGCCGCAAAACTTGGGCTCCGGCTTCGCTTGGGCGTTAGGCTCCGATCACCATTGATCTACGTTTCGTGCATATGCTGCCAGCTTCAAGACCACTGGAGTTAGTGCCACGTAAAGTGAATGCACTTATTCCGTTAGCTCTGCCCTAGAAAAGCATGGAGCCCCGACCTTGAAGGTCAGGGCTCTCACGGGCATCATTGTTCCGGTACGCTTCCGGTCCATGTCGACCGAGCGCCTATCGATCGACGACCACTTTCTGTTGCAGCACGATGCTATTCGTGGCATCCAAGAGGCGCGCTACGTAAACGCCCGGTTTCAAGGCCCTGATGTCCACCTGGCTGGCAGCAGGTACCGCTAGAACAAGTCGACCGTCCGTACCATGGAATTCTAACGCGGAGTTGGGTGGGAAACCTTCTACCGATAGGACATCGGCTGCTGGGTTCGGATGCAACCGGATCATTGGGCTATCGGTATTGCTCACGGCAGTGGACGAACTCAGCGTATACAGTTCCTGGCCTATGCTTGTTGCGTAGTTCGCTCGGAAGAACAATTGACCGGTACAGCTTATCATCGGACCGGAAAGGTTCAATGGTTGTGGTGTATCGCTGCCGGATAGCACGAGCTCCTCAGTGCCTTCAGCGGTGCCATCGGTGCGCCATAGTTGTCGTGAGGTGCCATTGAAGCCGGAGAAATAGAGCCAGCCGTCGTGACTGCAGAGGTTCTCGGCCAAGGTGTAACCACTTGCGGGAATGGGTACCTGCACCGTGCCCGCTGGAGTGCCATCGCTGCTCCAGATATAGTTCCCGTTGAAGTTGTAGGCCCGCAGGTAAAGTGACCCGTTGTGCGCGGTCAGGAAGGACGGAAGGCTGCTATTCGCGCCGAGGTAGATGTCCTTGGCCAAGAAAGTGCCTTCCGCTGTTCCATCGGTCACGAACAGTTCATCACCCGTGGCTGAGGTGGCGCCGCGGAAGAACATCAGGTCACCGACGGCAGTGAAGAGGGAAGGGGACGACCCCGGGCCACCCGGAACGATATCCGCGATCATGGAAGTGCCATTCACTGTGCCATCGGATATCCAAGGCTCGCCACCGTTCGTTCCATTGGAGGCATTGAAATAGATCTTTCCATCATGCACCGTCGGGTTCTGGAAGCCGCTGTTCAACGCACCTGGATTGATGTCCATGAACAGCTGGGTGCCGCCAGGGGTGCCATCGGTGCTCCAGAGTTCACGTCCGGTCGTTGCCTCATAGCCGCGGAAGAAGATGCGGTCACCCAAGGACACGAACGTGATCCACTCCAGCAAACCCGGCACATCATCCAGCGTTAGGGCGAGTTCTGTGCCTTGTTCGGTTCCATCGGTGCGCCACAAACGCACGCCGTTCGCCAGATCGTTCGTGGTGAAGTAGATGGAGCCGTTCACCGACATGAAGTCCTTTGGGAAGGAACTGTTGGCCCCGGGAACCACGTCCTTCACCAGCACGGTTCCGTTCATCGTACCATCCGACTTCCAGAGTTCGGCGCCATGTGCGCCGTCGTCCGCTTGGAAATAGATCGTTCCATCGATACAGGTCAGGCTGCTCAGGTTCGAACCCCCGCTGGGATTGATGTCTTTGAGGAGGGTCGGGGTCTGTGCATGCCCGATGGAGCTGAATGCTGAAGCACAGATGAGCGCGGAGAGTAGGCGTGATCGCATGGGTGACGTTGGTTGATGTATGGCTATATCGGTGAACCCTGCGAATGTGAACGGCATGTAGCGCTGGAGTGTTGGACTTGTGGGGAAAGCAACTGCTGCGATCCGTATTCATGGCATTGAGGTCTTGGTATGTGCGCGGATCGGGTGTTTCATCACCATTCCGCCGAGGTCCAGCTTGGATCCGGAGCATTGACCTGGCTTGTCGTGTTCACATTCCGGGAACATCCCCGATAAGGGTGTTGGAAGGCGGTCCGGACCGGCCGTCGTTCCCTGGAATATGCACCAACACGACCGATCTCCGTATTATCGTGCTCCGCTTCACTCTCCCTGTGCAAGCCAAAGCCGATATCGCCGCTCCACCCGCCTGGGTGTCGGGTCTTCAGCGGAACGACCCGAAGACCGTGCGTACGCTCTACAAGGAGCACTTCGCCGCGGTGAAGCACTATGTGTTGAAGAACAGCGGTACCACCAGCGATGCCGAGGACGTTTTCCAGGAAGCGCTCACCGTGCTCTGGTTGAAGGTGAGGGAGGGGGCTATCCAGGATGCCTCCGAACCAGGCGCTTTCCTGTTCAGGGTGGCGAAGTACAAATGGCTCGACGTGGTGCGGTCGGCCGCGCATAAACACATGAGGGTCCTACACGATGATCGCCAGCCGGACGTTCGAGCAGATGTGCCGGACGATACCGAGGAGAAGCTCGCCCGCTTGCGGGATGTGTACGCCCGGCTCGATGACAAATGCCGCGAAGTGCTCGATCAGTTCTACTTCGAACGGAAGGACCTGGGCGCCATCGCAGCAGGCATGGGGGTGGAGGAGGAGAGTATCCGCACCATCAAGTACCGGTGCATGATGAAGCTACGGGCCTCGCGAAAGACCATCGCAGGCGACGAATACACGGATGAAGCATGAGCGCATTGGATAAACCCACCTTCGAGCGGATAGAGGCCTACGTGCTGGGTCGCTTGAGCGCGGATGAGCGCCTCGCCTTCGAGCAGCGACTGGCTACGGATGCGGCACTTCGCTCAGAGGTCGACCTGGAGCGGGAGAACATCATGGCCATTGAACTAGGTGGCCTGCAACGCGTGCTGAAGCAGGTACGCGCAGAACAGGTGACCGAACAGGGAAGTGGTGGATCGTGGATCTCTTACTTGAAATATGCCGCTGTGGTCGCTGTTCT
>DAOORM010000003.1:6045-14258 GCA_035389265.1 Flavobacteriales bacterium
CCCTTTGCGGTCGATCATCCGTACGCCACCAAGGCGAAAATGGTCCTTGCCGAACTGGAATAGGCGATGCGCGGTTTGCTGGTATCGACCCTGATCTGCTGCGCCATCGCGGTCCAAGCGCAGGTGGATCCCGTCGCCGCACGCCACCAGCGCATCGGGGACCTGTATGAAGCCCAACGTTTCCCTGAGCTCATCCGCGAGATCGATCTCCAACTGGAAGCAGTGAAGGGAACAGCTTACGCTGATTCCTTGCATCGCTACCTCTACAAATACGGACGAGCCTACCGAAAGGTGGAGGATGCTCCAGCGAGCATCGCTGCGGCCGAGCGCATCTACGAACTGGTGAAAGCCAGGAAGAATGCGACCAACGAACTGGAGGCCCTGTTCGACCTCAGCTGGATCTATTACGATGTGGGTGAACTGAAACAGTGTGCCCGCGTGGATTCCATCGCCGTGGTGGTCGCCGATAGTGATCCGTCGGTTCCCATCGGCCAGCGCGGTCGGGCCCGCCAATACCTCGCGTTCGATCACAGCGTGCTTGGTGACTACCGCAGGTCCGGCAAATGGGCGCTCGAAGCCATCGCGCAGTACGAACGAGGCGATTCCATTCCCGTCGCGCAATGGGCCGAGTCCTTTACGGCCGCTGGGGTGTCCGCCTGGCGTCTCGGCCGTGTGCGCGAAGCGGAAGCCTATTACACGAAGGCCTTGGAAAAACTGGGCAACGGCGGTTCAGAAGCCATCCTCAACCGGAAGGGCACGGCCTATAGCAATCTCGCCGTCCTCTGGCAAACTTCGGGGGATGTGACCCGTGCGCAACAATACTACCACGAGGTGCTCCGGATCTACGACCGATTGCTGGCTTCCACCGAAGATCAGTTCACACGGGACGAGGCGATGGTCAACCGCTCGCGCGCCTACCTGAACCTGGCCACCGTGTATTTCGAACGCGGCAACATCGGGCGGGCGCGCGAATTCCTCGATCTTGCTTGGCGTGATCGAAGCCAGGTGCTTCAAGCGGACGACCCGCAGTTGTTGGCTGTGAAGGAACGCTATGCCGATCTGGAGCTCAATGCGCGTAATCCCGAGAAGGCTCAAGTCCTGTTGGAAGAGTATGTCGATGCGAGCGAGCGCAAGTTCGGCCGCCACAGCGAAGAGTACGTCCGCGCCACCGCGAAGCTGGCCGACGTCCATGCTCAACAAGGGAATTTCGAGAAGGCCGATTCCTTGTTCAGTGTCAGCCTCGCCGCCGGAGAGAAGGCGCGCGACGCGGATACGGATGCCGTACTCGCCTACACCCTTAAGCTGCGTGGCACTGCGCGGGTCAAGGGTGGGAGACCGGCCGATGCGGCGATCGATTTCCTGCGCGCACGTCAGGTGCTCGTTAGGATCCACGATAGTACCCACCACATGGTGGCGCAGATCGATGGCCTGTCGGCCGAAGCCGCCTTCGCTGCTGGTGACCCTGCCGCAGCACAAGCCCACGCAGAACAGGCGTTGCATGTGTTGGATGACCGTATCACGAACCTTCGCAGCAGTCCGCTTCCCAGCACATACCCCGAACCGCATATCGTGCCCGACGCCATCTACTGGAAGGTGCGTGCAGAACAAGCGCTCGCCGGGTCACAGCCATCCAGTACCCAATGGAACGAATGGAACGCCGATATCGACCTCGCCATCACCGCGCTCGCACGCAACAAGGCGGACATGGATGATGCCGGTTCCAAATTGCTGCTGACCGGTGCCCAGGAACGTCTCTTCGATCTAGCCATGGACCTTGCCTATGCTTCACACAATTCCGTGGGCATGGAAGCCGCATGCAACAGGTTCCTCGCCGTATCGGAAGCCGATCGCTCGATCCTCTTGAAGGAAAGACTGAACGCTTTCAAAGGGATCCGTTTCTCCGGTATCCCCGATAGCATCATCTCACTGGAGCAGGAATTGCTGCAGGCATTGATCATCGATCCCGAAGACCCCAGCAGTGCCACACGCCTTCACGAGCATGAAAAGGCCTATTTGGCTTTCCTCGACCAACTGCGCAAGGATCACCCGAGCTACTTCGCGTTGCGTCACGGCGAGGCAGCAACATCCATCGAAACCCTGCGGAAGCAACTACTGAAACCGGGTCGCACCGTGATCTCCTATGCGGAAAGTGCTTCGGCATTGTATGCCTTGGTAGTGAGCGGCAGCTCATCCGTGCTAGTGAAGTTGAACGATGACCAACTCGCCAAGCGCGTTGCTGATCTGAATGCCGCCATCGCCGGGCGGGACAATGTCGGATACCGTACGCTTGCGTTCACGCTTTATCAGCAACTCGTGGAACCGCTGCTTCCACATCTGCAAGGTGAAGAACTGCTGATCATTCCCGATGGACCGTTACGCCTCGTCAATTTCGAGGTGCTGCGCACGCAGGATCCTTCCATCAGCATGGAGACCAGCAACCTGCTGCTGCACCGCTACATCATCGCCTACCTGCTCAGTGCCACCACCGCGGTCCAATTCGCCGAGCTCACCCGGGAACGATCACACAAGACCCTCGCGTTGGCACCCGGTTTCACCGATGAGGTGAAGCAGCACTATCTGGCTGGTACCACGGATAGCAGCCGCATCGACCGCGATTACCTGCGCTACGTGCGTCAGCCTTTCGCCATGCGCGCTGCCGAGGAGCTGGGCAGGACCTTCAACGCCAGCTTGCTCCTGGGTGCCAGTGCCACCGAGCGAGCTTTCCGGAACGGGTTGCGTGACCACGGCATCCTGCACTTGGGTACCCATGCGGAAATGAATGCGACCAACCCGATGTATTCGCGCTTGGTCCTCAATAAGGATGGCTCCAACGATCCTTCAGGTGGTGACGGCCCCGACGCGGATGGCTACTTGCACGCTTACGAGATCTACGAGCTCGACCTACGCGCACAACTTGCCGTGCTCGCCGCTTGCGGAACGGGTACCGGCATGGATGATGGTGAAGGCGTTCGCTCCTTGGGCTACAGCTTCGCTTATGCAGGCTGCCCCAGCCTCGTGATGTCGCTCTGGAGCATCGATGAGAAGACCAGCTCTGCGATCATCACGCGCTTCTATGAGCTCCTTGCCGAGGGTCTCCCGAAACACGAAGCACTTCGCCAGGCCAAACTGGATCACCTAGCCACCGCCGATGAGGAGCTCTCAATGCCTTACTACTGGGCTGGTCTGGTCCTGGTCGGTGATGTGGAGCCCATCGAGATCGGTTTCTGGGACAGGTATGGGTGGTGGGTTCTAGCGGCAGCTGTCGTGCTGGTCCTAGTGGTCGCATTCCGTCGGCGCCGCTCCTGATGGTCCATGTTCCAACTCGGTCGTCATCTCCCGTGAAGCCTTTGAACGGGGTAGGTGGGATCCGCGTTAGTAGCTCCTGTTAAACCTTGCTCTCCGTTTGCACCTTTCAGTACCCTGGTTCCATGTGATAGTTCCGTTCTTCGAGACGGGTGTTGACAGGGAATTGGTCTGCGCGCGGATGACTAATTTTCAGCAACCAGTTCGTCATGACCATTCGCCAGGCCACGCCATCCGACCTTTCAGAACTTGTGGAACTCTGTGCGGAACATGCCGCCTATGAGCGATCCGAGTTCGAACCCGCAGGTAAAGAGCATGCGCTCCACGAAATGATCTTCGCCTCGGATGCCCGCCTTTACTGTCTCGTTGCGGAAGAAGCGGGCAAGCTGATCGGCTACGCCACCTTTTCCGTGGAATGCTCCACCTGGGATGCGGCGTACTACATGCACATGGACTGCTTGTTCCTTCGGCCCCAGGCGCGGAACAAAGGCATTGGAAGGGAACTTATGAAGTGCATCGCACAGCGCGCACTCGAACTTGGTGTGACCCGTATGCAGTGGCAGACGCCCTCCTTCAACGTTGATGCCGTACGCTTCTACGACAGACTCGGTCCGGTCAAGAAGGAGAAGTACCGCCTTTTCTTGGACGAAGCTGCAACTGCAGCGCTGGCCGACTCCTGAAACGCAACAAGCCCCGGCTCATCACCGGGGCTTGCACGTATTGATCGGTCAAGGTCTACGCCTCCGCCATCGCCTCGTCGAACTTCACGCCGATGCGCAGTTCGTTGCGGAGCACCAGACGGCCGTTCTTCGGACGCAGGAAGTAGAGGCTGTCCACCTCGCTCACCGGTTCTGGCGCTGCGGTGATGGCCATGAAGCCGAGGTCCTTCGCCATGCTCAACACCGCTTTCCGGTTGATGGCATCCAGCGAGTGTACCTCATCCAGGAAGAAGGGCACACGGCTCAGCGGCGTGTTCTGTTTGGGATCCTCCTTCAGCATGCTGCGCAGGATCAACAGGTTGAACAACACCTTGATGGTGATGGCCGTACCGTGGCTTTCCACCTGCAGGTTGTCGTAGCTGTGTGTGCGGCCGGCGCGCGTGCTCACGGTGAAGCGCAGCGTGAAGAGGTCGCCGTAGTTCAGGGTGATGCGCTCGCTCAGTTTGTTCCGGAAGCTCTGGTATGCGGCATCCAGTTTCTTGCTGTCGTCGAAGAGGCCCGTGTGATCGGTCTCGGCGAGTTCGCGCAGCGCACCGACGAGATCGTTCTGGTCCATCACCTCCATCTTCAGGCTCTCGAGGTTCGAGACGCTCACGTTGGTGAAGCGACGGTTCAACCGGTCCGCAGCGATCTTGATGTCGTTGAGACCGTTCAACACCTGGGCGAAGTTGGCGCGCAACTGGTGCAGGTAGGTGTCCCAATCCTTGCGCAACGCTTCCTCGAAGGTGGGCAGCCCCTCGATCTGTTCGCGGATCAGACGAACCGTTTCCATCTCGTTCGGACCGATGATGTCGCTCTTCAGTACCATCTCGATCTTGGAGCGCAGTTGGTCCATCTCACGGCTCATGCCGTTGTGCTCCAGCGTGAGCTTGCGGTATAGTTCGATCGCGTCCTCGGCGTCGTTCGGTACACTGATGAGCTCCTTGCCCTTCGCCTCCAGGTCGGGTGGTGGCACGCACTGCTCGAGCAGTTGGAGCAGGCGGTTGAAACGCTCGTCTTCCTTGTTCAACGCAGTGCGCTGCTCGAACAACTTCACTCCGATCTCTTCCAGTTTGTCGCGCACTTCCTTGCGCTGGCGGTCGGCCGTGGTCTTCTCCTTCGTCACTTCGGCCAGGACCTTTTGGAAGCGAGGTTCGTCCTGCTTTTCGGTCTGCAGACGCTCCCAACGGGCCAGCTTCTTGTGGTGCTCGTCCACCTCGGCTTGTGTGGTGGCGCGCTCTTTCGCCAGGTGCTCCCGGTTCTCGATGGCTTCCATCAACTGCGAGAGACGCGTTTGATCGGCCTTCAGGTCGGTCAGCGATTTCTTCAGCGCCTTCACATCCACGAGCTCTTTCCACGCGTGGCTGTTGTCGGGCAGCGGCAGGGTCATCAACGAGTCGGCGTACTTGTCGTTGGTGATGTTCTCAGCGATGGCCTTCAACAACTTGTCCACCTCCTTGCGCTTCTTCAGCTCTACACCGCCTTTCTCCACCGGGAGTTTCAGCAGGTCCAGGTTGAAGAGCTGCGAGAGGCCGCGCACCTGTTCCTCGCTCAGCGTGCTGCGCAGTTCGGTGATCAGCGCTTTGTCGAAGTTGGCGATGGCACGTTCCGTATTCGCCACGCGACCGGTCACTTCTGCCAGGCTGCGGGCGGTGCGCTGACGGTCCGCTTCTTCGGCATTGCCCAAGCGACGATCCAATGCGGTGAGTCGCTCCTTGGCATTGCTCAACGCTTCGCGCTCCAGGTTCTCCACGAAGTCGCCGAGACCCTTGCTCAGGTCGGCGATACGCGCGAGATCACCTTCGGCACGGCCTTTCGCACCGGCCAATTCAGCGATGCGGTCGTCGAAGTCCTTCAGGATCTCCGCCGTGCTGATCTTTTCTTTCTCGAGCGCCTCCTGCTTGGCCACGATGGCCTCTTTCACGTGCTTGTTGTGGTCGTGGGCCTTGCGGCGCTTCTCCATCAGGTCGCTGTAGACCGTGGCGAGACGAGCTTCCAGGCCCATGCGCACGTCGCTCATGGCCACGTACTTCTCCAAGCGTTCCTTCTCGGCCTTCAGCGTGTTCAGCTTCACACGGCGATCACGGATGCGCTCGAACTCTTCGGTCATCAAGCGGTTCGCTTCCAAAGCCGGCCGGTTCGGCGGAATGCCTGCCAACATCAGCAAGCTGCGCTTCATCTCGTGCTGGTCGATGCTTCGCAGGCTGAGCAGGTTCTTCAACACTTCCTTGAAGTGCGCATACCGGTCGTTCTCCGTCAGGTGGACGATGCCCATGCCGTTGCTATCGCCTTTGGTGGCCACCAGCAAGGCTTCGCGATGCGCGGCGGCATCCTTCAGCTCACGGTAGTTGCGCTCGGCGAGCTTGGCCAACACGTTCTTCGGATCGGCAACGCGGTCGCCATCCATGTAGTCGTTGATGTCGTACGTACCGTCGTAGGTGAAACGCACGGGGTCGCCGCCGCTGGCTTTGCCCTGTCCGCGCCAGCCAAGAATGTATGATCCACCCGGACCGTAACACTCGAACAGCAGGTAGCTGTAGTGGTCGGGGAAGTAGTACTCGCGCGTGGCCTCCGAGTCGTGGTCGCCGAACACCATCTGGTTCCGGTTGTCCAGGTAGAGGAATTGCAGGGTGTTGATCAACGTGGTCTTACCCGCGTTGTTCGGCCCTACGAGTTGCAGCGAATCGCTCAATTCCACTTCGGCGTAGTCGTAACTGCCGCTGCGAATGGCGATGAGTTTGGTCGGTCCTAGTTGCATGTGCTTCTTCTTACGTCTTCGGTCTTCCTACTTGATCCTTCACTCCGGCTCAATTCAATTCCGGGTCGATCGCCTTCTTCTCCGGCGGTCCACCATCCAACACTCCACGTGTCTCTTGCTCGGCGGCCAAGCTGATCTCCTGGCACTTGTCGAACACACGATGGAAAGGACGGAGGAAACGGAACGTGTCGTCCGGGAAGTACTCCACCCAACCATAGTTCACCATACGGCGCACCAGTTTGCGCAACGAGGTCTCGTCTTCGATCTCCACCGCACGCAAGTGCGCCTTGTAGCGATCGGTCTGCAAGTGCGGAAGGCCCGCGATGCTGAAGCGTTCGGTGAGCAGGTATTCTTCCACCGGCTTGCCATCGTTGGCGGTAGCTTCGATCAGGATGAAGCTGAACACCGCGATACCCGCGAGCGCGCTCGAAGGCGGCGTGTTCTCCGCTTCTTCCTTGTGCAGGTAGAAGAAGTCGCGCGGATGGCGGATCAGGTTCAGGCCCAAAGGCTCGAAGTAGGTCTTGTACGCCTCGTAGTTCTCGGCCAGCGCGCTGTGCAACGTGCCTTGCTCGTGGGTGATGTACGAGCCCTGACGGAGCTTGTCGAAGATCTCCTTCAGCTGGGGAAGGGTGGTCGTGGTCGTTTCCGTGGTCATGCGCGGGTGATGGAGATGGTCGATACTTCAAGCACGCCGTCGCGCGTGCGGTATTGTTTCTGTTTGCCACCCTTGAACTGTACGTCCATGGTGGGGTCGAAGAGCAAGCGGCTCAAGCCGAGCAGCATGTCGCTGGTGCCTTTTTCGGGGAAAGTGCCGGTGATCCACGCCGTGAGGTCCTTCACAGGCAACTCCTCGCGCAGGTCCGTGGCGAGTCCGTTCAACCAGAGCAGGCGCACGTAGTCGGGCGGTGTGTCGCCGTTCTCCTCCATGCTCAGCACCGGCGGCGGTGTGGGCGGGTGGCTCACCACCTCGTTGATCACATGGCGCAGGACCGAATCCGTGGGCGGACACTCGATACCGGCGCGATCGGCCTGTACCATGTAGTTCACCACCCAATCGTCCTGCTTCATCTGCCGCAAACGACCCAGCGCCAACGTGGCTCCGTGTGCGATGGCGCTGGCACGGCGCAACACATCGTACAGTGGTTGCAGTTCGCGACGGCTCTCGTTCAACGTATGGATGGAACGACGGCGCAGCGCGCGGATCTGTCGTTCGTTGCGGGCGATCATGCCCATCTCCACGTACACGCCTTGTTCACGCGCGGCGCGCAGAGCGAGGTCGGTCTCGTCCAACACGCTTACGAGCAGCCCGTCCACGCGTACGATCTCCACCAGTGGATGCACGTACTGGTCCATGAGGCCCACGATGCGCAGGTAACGCTCGCGCACGCTCACGCTGGTGCGGTCGGCCTTGTAACGGGCCACCTCGCTCATCACCGCGCGGTGCGTGGCGTCCA
>DAOORM010000003.1:14358-23417 GCA_035389265.1 Flavobacteriales bacterium
CAGGCGCTGCCAAGTGGTCTCCGGCTGTTCCGATACCGAGTCGCTGAAGGTGCGGATGAGCTGGCGCACCTGCGCTTCGCTCACATCACCTGGCTTCACGGCGATGGCGTGCAACAGCGGCACGTGGCTGGAACAGAAGTCGAAGAAGCGTTTCGGGGTGACTTGCATAGGCTTCCACAGCCCGCGCTACGGTATGGCAAAGCCATGCCCGGTCGCGGGTTGCGAGTGTGAAAGTACCCGGATGCCCCCGGAAGCCGGAAGGTGATTTATCGACAGGTGTTAGTAACCTGCTTCAATCAGTTGGCCTCATCTGCGATGCACCGCGAACATCGCGCGCCCTTGTGATGATCCCAAGCCATACGAGCGTAGCTTACCTCTCGGTCCTTTCCTCTATACGATCCTGTTGTTCAGGGCCTTGCTCACCGCTTCCGTAGAGCTGCGGACGTGGAGCTTCTCGTAGATCCGCCGGATATGGCTGTCCACCGTGTGGTAGCTCAATCCCAGATCCACTGCCACCATCTTGTAGCTGTGTCCCTTCACCAACAAGGCCAGCACCTGTTTTTCCCGCTCGCTAAGGCCAGGGTCCGATGCCGGTTCCGTCGGTGGTGCATTCACCCGGAAACGCTCCAACACCTTGAACGCGATGGCAGGTGTCATGGCACTACCGCCGCCATGGACTTCACGGATGGCCTTCACCAGGTCCTCCACCGCTGCCGTCTTGAGGATGTAGCCGTTCGCACCGGCGCAGATCGCGTCGAACACCTTGTCATCGTCCTCGAACACGGTCTGCATGAGGATGTGCGCCTGTGGGTAGCGGCCGCGGATCGCCTTCACACCATCGATACCGTTCATCCCGGGCATCTGGATGTCCATCACGATCACATCGGGCCGCGCCGCGTCGATGTCACGCATCAACTGTGATAGGTCAGGATGAACGGCCACACATACCATGTCCGCCTGGGCATCCACCAGCATGCGGAACATGTCGCGCAGGTCTCTGTTGTCGTCGAAGAGGACGACGCGGATGGGTGAGCCGCTCATTGCTTGATGACCGTTCGTGTCGTGACGCCACTGTCTCCATGGGCATGCACCATGTAGATGCCAGCATCCATCCTGCGTAGATCCAAATGCACAAGGGCGTTGTTGGGCGTGCTGCTTTGCACCAGACGACCTCCCATGTCCATCACCTCCACGCGTCGTAAAGGCTCCTTCGCACGAAGCGAAAGCTCAGTTCGGAAAGGGACAGGGAAAACCATGAGCCCCAAGATACCGCCATCCTGATCCTCGATCGCGGTCTGCAGGTCGTTCGTCACCCGGTCCACGGCGAGGGTGTACTCGTCATCGACGCGTGCGGAGCCGATGGCCACGATGCGCCCTTGGGGATCCTCTACCGTTTGGCTCATGCTGTACTGTTGGCGATCGGGTACGCTGATGGATGAGGTTCCATTGCTCCCCCAGTCGTCGACCAATTGTCCGTCGCTGTCCCGCTTTTCCAGCACCAGTGCGTTATCGGCGCCCACGCACAGCACGCTGCGCCCATCCGGCTCAAGGATCATCGAAGGGAGCAGGTTGACGAAGTCCGGAGCGAGTACGTCGATCACGCCGGCGGTTCCGAAGCCAGGTATGAGTTGGCCCTGCGCATTCGAACGGGCGAGGCGGTACAAGCCATAGCCGATAGCATCCCCATAGATGTTCACCAAGGCC
This sequence comes from Flavobacteriales bacterium, assembly GCA_035389265.1. GTDB lineage: Bacteria > Bacteroidota > Bacteroidia > Flavobacteriales_F > PHOS-HE28 > PHOS-HE28. The sequence goes on from DAOORM010000003.1 coordinate 16,063, forward strand.
AGATGTCCACCTGCCGGATGCGGTGCAAGCGTGGTGATGATGTCCGACGTCCCTTCGTAAAGATGGGGGTCCAGGTCGATGGTCGTCTGGCCATCACCACTGAACGAACTATCGAACGCACCGTTCCCGTTCAACAACCCGATCCAGGAGTCGTTCTCCGATCCTGTCCATTGCGTGCCTCCTACCCACAGACCGCCTCCACTTGCTTGTGCCAACGACATGGCCAGGACACCGTTGGGAAGGTAGGCCGTCCCGTTATCCCCGTATCCCGATCCGGTCGCCCCGTCGGTTGCCAACAAGGTCACTGCCGCTCCAATGCCAGGGGTGAAGGTCAGCACAGCTGTGCGTCCATCAGCGAGTACGAGTGCGTCGTACAACAGATCGGTGCCTCCCAGATCGATGCTGGAAGAACCACCCGACCCGAACGTCGCATCGATCGTGCCCGAACTGGTCAAACTGTAGATCAGCACATCCTGGCCTTCATCTCCTGATCGGGTCGCGACCAGCATGATCGTACCATCAGGGCTCGACTCCACCAAAGCGTTCGACCAAGCGCTCCCCGGCTCCTCGATCACGAGTTGGCCGTTCGTGCCGAAGCTCGTCATGGCTGTCCCATCGGTGTTCCGCGCAAGCACCACCAGCTGCATGTCTCCTTGCTCGTCATAGGAGGTGCCGCACAGGTAGATGGCCGTTCCGGTCGCATGGATGCCGTAGCCGATATTGCCTTGCCCGACTTGCAAATTCAAGTAGCCTGTGCCAAGAAATGTGGCGTCGTGGTCCTGTGCTACTAGCATCAGAGGGAAGAACACGGCGATGATCGTGCGAAGGCGCTGCATGGATCGGTTCTTGATGAAGGATTGCTGACTATTCATCCGCCCATTAACCAGTTGAAGGTGATAGAGCCCCGGTGCGAACGGACGAAGATCCAATTGCCAGGTCGGTCGGTCGCGGAGGCCGCTCTGCTCGAAAACGATTTTCCCGCTCTGGTCGGTGATGCGGACCGAGTATTCGTCTTCCCCGACACCTGTGATGCTCAACCGATCAATGGCAGGGTTCGGCCAGAGTTTGAATGGGTCCGCATCGGCGTTCGACTGAACGTTCACGTTCACATCGTTGAACACCTGTAGGTAGCACAGTAGCCGATCCCCGAAGGCGCTGTTGTTCACTCCGGTCAGCAGTACGGAGTTTCCCTTCAGTAGAGGATAGAAGCTGTAATACTGGCTGGTTGAGGAAGAGAACTGCGTGTACATGCCGCCCGTCCCGAACGCCTGATCAGCACTCCCATTGGGAAGCAATCGCACCAAGGCAGCCGAGTTGGTGCCAAGCCCGTTGATCACCTGACCGCTCACGAGGATGCGACCCGAAGCATCCACCTCCATGCCATTCACATCACCTTCGAAACCGAACTGAGGTTGTAGATCCACGGTCCCATCCCCATCAAAGGTCGGGTCCAGAGCACCGTTGGCTGATCGACGCTCCAATTCAGGTCCCATCGAGAAGTCGAGAGGAGACCGACGTAACGCGTAGAAACTGCCGTCGCCATTCAGGACCAGGTCGCGATAGAAGGAGCCTCCCGAGTTACCGATGAAGCCATCCCCATCGAAGGAGGTGTCCACCGCACCCGCGGAGGTCAACCGTGTGATCACATCGAACTGATAGTTGTTGTTCTGGTCGTAGTATCCGCCAACGACCAAGAATCCTCCACTGGGCAATTGCACGATATCGCGCGCATAGGCCCAATAGCCCGGCGGTGTCACCACCTTGATCCCGGCCGAACCCCATGAGGCGTCCACTGAACCGGTACCGAGGAACATGACGAAAGCCATGGATGGTTCATTGCCGAAGGTGCCCTGAGCACCACCGATGAGATAGCGACCGTCGCTGAGCGCGACTATGCAACGCACCTCTTGTACTGCGGTTCCCAGATCGACGAGTGTGCTGCCGTCGGCGCCGAAGGTGATGTCTCTGGTAAGATCCGCATTATACCGAGCAAGGGCCACACGGTAACCGCTGCTGACTTGGCAATTGCCAGCCACGAGGATCTTGCCGTTCGGCAGCGCTACGATGCTGCTGGCGACACTGAAGTCGGCTCCGTCGGTGTATTGTTGGTCCACCGCGCTGGGCTGGCCATTCTGCGAGCCACTCGCATCGAATTTCAGCAGCGAGAATGAGGAGGACCTGGTGATCGCGGTGATATGGCCGCCATCAGCGGTGGCCACGGAGCGGTTGGGCGCGAAGGTCCCGGTCTCGGTGTAAGATGTCGAGAGGAAGCCATCGTCCGAGAAGCTCGGGTCGAGGGTGCCAGGTTGAGCCACGACCGCAAACGCGTTCAGTAGCAGCAATAGGGTAAGGTTCGTTCTCATCGGGTGGAAGACTGGGACAAAGGTCCTCGACCCACATCTACCGCTCAATCCCGAATTCCCGTGATGTCCACCTTGAGGCTGATCCGTGTGCCCGCAGCAAGTGCGCTATCCAGGTCGAGGATGGTTCTCAACGTCGCAGCCCGCCGGGCCATGCTTCCCAGTCCATGTCCGTCTGGATGCAGCTTCGGGTCGAATCCGCACCCATCATCCTCGATCGACAAGGTGAGCAGGTGACTCTTCCGTTCCAGTGTGATCTTCACCTTTCCCGCTCTGCTGTATTTGCTCGCATTATGTACCGCCTCCTTGAAGATGAGCACGATCTCCTTGCGCGCGTTCATCGGCAGTTTCAGATCCTCCACGCCACCGCTCACGTCGAAGTCGACCTCGATCCCTTTGCTCTCCAGCAGCTCGTTCGCGATGCGTCGCATCCGTTTCACCAAGGCGTCTCCTTGATCGTTCTTCGGGTCGATCGCCCACACGATGTCGCTGATGCTGCGCAGACTTTCGCTGCTGGTCTCACCGATACGCGCGAGGATCTCCTTCACCTGCACGCTTTCGCTCGTGCTCAGCTGTGCAGCCAACTTCGATCCGATGGTGATGCTGCTCAAGGATGAGCCTACTTCGTCATGCAGATCACTGGCGATGCGGTTTCGCACCGATTGCAGTTTTAGCGCTTGTGTCAGCCGGTAACGCGACCAAGCGTAGACACCCAGTGACACGATCATCGCGGCCAAGGCATAGAACCACCATTGCTGCCAGAACGGTCCGGCCACAGCGATGGTGAGCAAGGTCTGTTCCGGTCCCATGCGGCCATACGGATCAACGACACGCACGAGAAAACGATGTGTGCCAACAGGTATGCCCGCATAGCGGATGAGTTCCGACGCGGTGGTCGTCCGCCACCCTTCCTCCACACCGTCGAGCCGGTAGTTCACCCTGAGCGGTCCGGGGAAACCGAAGGCCAGCGCACTGACCACGATATCAATGGCGCCCGATCGGTAGTTCACGCTCGCCCGACCATCCACTACATCTACTGGCGCACCTGCTGCCGAAACACCGTTCAGGTAAGCAGGGGGTATCGCAGGGAGTTCATCGTATTCGCGTGGATCGAAACTGATGACCGTGTTATCAGCTCCGCATGCGAGGTGGCCGTTCGGAAGCCTCGTGATGGCGCGTGTGAGTTTGCGGAACGCCCGCCCATCATTCACCGGCACACGGATGAAGGAGCTTGTCCGTTGATCGAACCGCAACAACCCGTCTTCCGTGGTGATCCAGAGCTTGCCGGTCGCATCGGCCTTCAACCCATGCATCTTTCCAACGGTCCAGTTCGGTTCGTAGACCTTCACTTGATCCCCCACCACGCGCAGCAGACTTCCTTCTCTGGATACGGCCCATATCGTGTCACCCACGATCTCGAGTTGCATGATCGCCAAGCCCGGTGCGCGAATGCCCTCATTCGTGCTACGCGTTGGCGGAATACCGTCAAATCCGGTCAAAGGTTTGGTATGGTCCCACGTGTACAGACCATCCCCCGAGCCGATCCAATAGGTGCCATGGCTATCCCGCACCAGATCGTTGACCAAGGCGCGCGCGTTACCCGAGTAGGCGGCTAAGGGCATCGCATTGCCTAGGATGGTATGCGTCTTAATGTCCACCACCTGCACGCCATAGCCCAGGATGCCTATGATCATGACCGGGGTCCTACCGATCGTATCGGTGAACAACCCGCGGACCTGGTACATCTCGCCAGGTGTATGCCGGAAATGCCTCTTGTCACTCAACACCAGATCCGTGAAGCGACCTTTTGCCCGGTGCCATTCAACGATGCCGTATTCCGTACCCAATAGATCGCGCCCCAACTGATCCACGACGTGTGCGGTGGGTTGTAGATCCATTCCATTCCGGAGGACTGCTGTATGGGTGAAGGGCAACTCGGATGAGCCTCGTGTATGGAAGCCGTTGGAGGTGTAGGCGCGTATGCCACTTGCCCCTTCGGCCTCCAACCGATGGAAGAAGAGCTCCGGCTGTGCATCATCATCGACGTTAAAGAGGCGGTCCATCTGCATGGACCAAAGGCGTGGCACATGGTAGGCCAATCCGTTCGCTGTCCCGACCCAGAGTGTTCCGTCGCGATCCACCAGCAGGCACTGGATACGATCGCTCGGGAGCGAAGACGCATCCGATCGAAGGTACTTGGTGTGTCTGGTCTCTCCAGTGCGGGGGGAATGGTGCAAGAGACCCATGCTCCGGGTACCTGCAAGTACTGAACCGTCCGTCCACGGGGCCAAAGAGAGTATTTCATCCGGAGTCTCGATCACCCACGGAACTCGACTTCCACTCTCCTCCAGTTCCGAAGCGCGTTCGATCGGAAGGGCATCGATCCCTTTCTGCCATCCACCCAGATAGAGCAGATCATCCTGCTGCAGCGCACAGCTCTGGGTTTCCGAGCCCGCCCTGTTGGTGGTCAGCTGTCTCGTGATCCTCAAACTCCTTCGGTCGACGAGCAGGGACATGTGGTTGTTGAGGAGTCCTACCCAGAGTAAGTCATCACCGAGCGGTGTTATCGCATGGCACCAACCGGAACGACCTACGGGTATGGCACTGGCCCTTTTCGGGTCTAGGCTTGTGCTATCCGTCCAATAGGAGAAGGTGCTCGTGCGCTTGTCCAGGAAGATCAACGTCTGTTCGCGCGAGCCAAGGAGCAACGTGGTGTCGTTCAGGTCGAAGACCGCTGTGAGTTGATCGCTGGCGATGCTCTTCGGGTCGTCCGTGTGGCGGTACAACCGTTCCACGCTGCGCTTGGTGTGATCCACGAGCAGAAGGCCATCGCCCTTGGTCGCTGCCCAGATCCTCCCTTGGATATCCTCCGTGATCCCCGAAATGGCGAACTCCGATCCGGCGATGTGGTCCATCCGCTGACCATCATAGCGGTCCAACCCACGTTCAGTGCCTATCCACAAGTGCCCTGCCCGGTCCTGATGCAGGCAGTTGATCGCGTTGTCGCTCATCCCATTCTCCGTGGTGAGGCGCTGGAAACGCAGCTCTTGGCACACGGAGAATTGAACGAACAAGCAAGCTACGGAGATGGAGAGGCCGCGCATACCGGAAGGGAAAGGTAGTATGATGCCACTTTCCGGCTGAAGCGTTCACCCCGGTGCCGATCCTGATGGAGCACTTGCGCGAGCACCAGAATGCGGAAGCCCCGTCCGATACTGGACGGGGCTTCTTTTCACTTCGGGCGTGGCGCGATGCTTACATCATCCCGCCCATGTCGCCCATACCGCCGCCATGGCCATGGCTATGCGGTGCTTCCTTCTCCTTTTCCTCGCTGATCACGCACTCGGTGGTGAGCAACATGGCTGCGATCGATGCGGCGTTCTCCAAGGCCACACGGCTCACCTTGGTCGGGTCGATCACACCAGCGGCCAGCAGGTTCTCGTACTCCTCCGTGCGGGCGTTGAAGCCGTAGTCGGCCTTGCCCTCACGTACCTTCTGCACCACGATGCTGCCTTCCAGGCCTGCGTTCGCCACGATCTGGCGCAGTGGCTCTTCGATCGCACGGCGAACGATGCCGATGCCAGTGGTCTCGTCGTTGTTGATGCCCTCCATCTTGTCCAGCACTTTCTGGGCGCGGATGTAGGCTACACCACCGCCGGGCACGATGCCCTCTTCCACGGCAGCGCGGGTCGCATGCAACGCATCGTCCACACGGTCCTTCTTCTCCTTCATCTCCACTTCGGTGGCGGCACCGATGTAGAGCACGGCTACACCGCCAGCGAGTTTCGCGAGACGCTCTTGCAGCTTCTCCTTGTCGTAGTCGCTGGTCGTGGTCTCGATCTGGGCCTTGATCTGGTTCACGCGGCCCACGATGTCTTCCTTCTTGCCAGCACCGTTCACGATGGTGGTGTTGTCCTTGTCGATGCTGATCTTCTCGGCACGGCCCAACATGGTGAGGTCGGCGTTCTCCAGTTTGAAGCCGCGCTCTTCGCTGATCACCGTTCCACCCGTGAGGATGGCGATGTCCTCCAGCATGGCCTTGCGGCGGTCGCCGAAGCCCGGAGCTTTCACTGCGGCCACTTTCAGGGCGCCACGGATCTTGTTCACCACGAGAGTGGCCAGGGCCTCGCCATCAACGTCTTCGCTGATGATCAACAGCGGCTTGCCGGTCTGTGCCGCTTTCTCCAGCACAGGAAGCAATTCCTTCATCGTGCTGATCTTCTTATCGTAGATCAGGATGTAGGCGTTCTCCAGGTCGGCCTCCATCTTCTCCGCATTGGTCACGAAGTAGGGGCTCAGGTAGCCGCGGTCGAACTGCATGCCTTCCACCACTTCGACCGTGGTTTCGGTGCCTTTCGCTTCCTCCACGGTGATCACACCTTCCTTCTTCACCTTGGCCATGGCCTCAGCGATCAGGGTGCCGATGGTGTCGTCGTTGTTCGCGCTGATCGAAGCGACCTGCTTGATCTTCGCGTTGTCGTCGCCTACGGCTTTGCTCATCTTCTTGAGCTCGTCCACCACGGCGATCACGGCTTTGTCGATACCGCGCTTCAGGTCCATGGGGTTGGCCCCTGCGGCTACGTTCTTCAGACCGGCGGTCACGATGGCCTGTGCGAGCACCGTTGCGGTCGTGGTGCCATCACCGGCGATGTCCGCCGTCTTGCTGGCCACTTCCTTCAGCATCTGTGCGCCCATGTTCTCCACGGGGTCGCGCAGCTCGATCTCCTTGGCCACGGTCACACCGTCCTTGGTCACCTGGGGTGCGCCGAATTTCTTGTCGATGATGACGTTGCGGCCTTTCGGTCCGAGGGTCACCTTCACCGCGTTCGCGAGGTGATCGACACCGCGCTTCAACCGGTCGCGAGCGTCGATCTCGAATTGGATGTTCTTGGCTGCCATTGCAGTTTTGGTTTTTTAGGGATGCAGAATGGGCGATGGACGCATCGCCCGTTACCGTTCTTAGTTCAGGACCGCGTAGATGTCGCTTTCGCGCAT
>DAOORM010000004.1:0-21954 GCA_035389265.1 Flavobacteriales bacterium
GATGCTTCACGCGCCTGGTTGACCGGCATCCCCGATGGCGAAGCGGATCAACCGACCAACTGGATACGATCGGGGGTCTACAGTAGCCCAGAATCGCCGCTTTACGCTGATCGAGCCTCAGTGGATCCGAACGAAGAATGGGAGAACTTCTTGGGCGGTACGTGGGCACCGTGGAGTTTGATCGGGCAGGCTCCCTATCAAGGGGGACTGACATCCGAATCCACCACGAATCCGGATTTCCCGCATCCATCGATGACGTTCGCCTTATTGAAGAATACACCAAGCGTCCAGGTCGTGATCACGGCCAATAAGGAGCTCTGGAGCCGCTGCCCTGTATTCGAGCAGGATGCCACTGGAAATGCGGTCGGTGGTGCTTCGCGCATGTCCTTGCGTGTATCACCAAGTATCGATAAGGATGGACGAATGGCAGGCATGCCCGGCTACAACGAAAGTGAAGGTGGCTTGGTCAGTGCGACAGGAATGGGCTGGTTCCCGGGTTATGCGGTGGATCTGGAGACGGGCGAGCGGTTGAACATGGGATACGGTGAGGATAGTTTCCTTGGTGGCGGCATTGGTCGCGATATGAAGTGGAATCCGAATGGCGATCTCTTCACGAGCGCTGGTGAGCCCTATTTCGGTGGGTGCCACTGGATCTACGTGTTCAAGAACGAGCGGAGGACGTTGAATCTCGCTACTGAAGTTCCCCAATATGATCAAGGCGCTTTCATCAGAGCCGAGATGGGTCTTAATACGACCTTGACCCGGTTGAACGTGTTCACGGCGATCGGTTGGGTCGGAAGCGCGATGTTGATACCCGGAACGGAATTCCTTGGAACGGATGTCCGGATCACGCTGAATGTGAAGAAGCCGTTCGTGCGCTACGCCAATTATGCTGGTGGTCCTGGCGACATTTCCACGGATCGCAACAACGGCCTACCGCTGTACAAATTCAGCACCATCGGATTGGAAACGATCAACGATGACCAGGCAACGGCCGAGAGTGCGTTGGATCTGATAAACATCGTACCCAACCCGTACTATGCGTTCAGCGGCTACGAGACATCGCGCTTGGATAACCGGGTGAAGTTCATCAACCTGCCTCAAGTGTGCACCATTTCAATCTACACGGTGAACGGCACCCTGGTGCGGAAATTCCGCAAGGACAATGAACTCACCTTCCTCGATTGGGACTTGAAGAACACCACGAACATCCCGATCGCGGGTGGTATGTACATCTGTCACGTGGATGTGCCCGGTGTAGGAGAGAAAGTGGTGAAGTGGTTCGGGGCCATGCGTCCATTGGACCTCCAGAATTTCTAAGTGCCAGCACACACAATACGGAAGTACACGATGCGAACGAAGCAACAAAGGATCACAGCGCTCACCATGGCGTTGGCCTTTACCACCGCGGCCGCCTTAGCAGGTAATCCGGACCGCGCGGGTTCCGCTGGCGCCACCCAACTGTTGATCAACCCATGGGCGCGTTCCTCGGGCTGGGCGTTGGCTAACTCCTCCTCGATACGTGGGGCTGAAGCCATGTTCGGCAACATCGCCGGCTTGGCGCACATCAACAAGACCGAGGTGCTGTTCACCAATACGAAATGGTTGAGCGGCTCTGGTACCACGATCAACAGTATTGGTTTCGGCCAGAAGTTGGGAGCTTCTGGGGTGTTGGGCATCTCGGCCATGACGATGGGATTCGGGGAACTCGAGATTACCACGGTGGATAACCCAGCAGGTGGTTTGGGTACATTCCGTCCCTCGATGTCCAACATCGGGTTCTCCTACGCGAAGAGCTTCTCGAATAGCATCCACGGCGGTCTTCTCATCCGAATGGTATCGGAGAGCATCGCCAACGTGCGATCACAGGGTATGTGCTTCGATGCAGGTATCCAGTATGTGACGGGAGAGAAGGAGAATCTGCATTTCGGCATCGCACTGAAGAACGTGGGTCCTGCCATGTCCTTCTCCGGTGACGGTCTATCCGTGCAGGGGTTACTGGTCTCGGGTAGCGATCAGTTGACCTTGGAGCAGCGTTCTGCACGCTTTGAGATCCCGTCGCTGTTGAACATCGGTGCGGCCTATGATTGGCACCTGAACGACATGCACCGGATCACGTTCGCGGGTAATTTCACTTCGAACTCTTTCACCAAGGACCAAGGGTCTTTCGGGATCGAGTACGCCTTCCGCAAAATGGTTCACCTGCGTGGTGGTTACATGTACGAGGACGGTATCACATCCGAAGAGGAGCGCACCACGGTTCTTACGGGCCCCTCAGCTGGTTTGAGTGTGGACCTTCCTTTCGGGGAAGAGAAGAAGTCTGCGATCGCCGTGGACTATTCCTACCGGGCTACGAACCCCTTCGGAGGCATCCATAGCATCGGCGTGCGTATCAGTCTCTGATCCTTCGCACTATATTTGGAAAGAGGACCTTCCGGGGTCCTCTTTCATTCTTTCCCACCTCAAGCATTCCGGCCATGAGCACTCCGGCCTATTACACCGAAGAAGGACTGCGGAAACTACAGGAGGAACTACACCACCTCCGGACCGTAGAACGACCGCACATCAGCCAGCAGATCGCGGACGCGCGTGACAAGGGCGATCTGAGCGAGAACGCCGAATACCACGCAGCCAAGGAGGATCAGGGCATGCTGGAGGCGCGTATCGCGAAGTTGGAGGAAGTAGTCGCCAATGCGCGGATCATCGATGCCTCCCAGCTCGATACGAGCAAGGCCTACATCCACTCCACCGTACGGGTCAAGCAGGTCGGTTCAGGTGCTGAACGATCATTCACCTTGGTCGCCGAGAGCGAAGCCGACATCAAGACCGGAAAGATCAGCGTGAGTTCGCCGATCGGGAAGGGGCTTCTCGGGCGCTCTGTGGGCGAGGTGGCGGAAGTGACCACGCCCGCTGGCTCGACGAAGTTCGAGGTGCTTGAGATCACCCGGTGAACATGGCCAGCATCTTCACACGGATCATCAATGGGGAGATCCCGGCTTACAAGCTCGCGGAGGACGATTCCTTCATCGCATTCCTGGATGTGAACCCCCTCCGTGCTGGCCACGCGCTCGTGGTGCCCAAAGCCGAGGTGGACCATTTGTTCGATCTGGAAAATGGACAGCTTCAGGCCATCCTACCTTTTGCGAAGGAGGTGGCGCGGAAGATCAAGACGGTGGTGCCGTGTACGCGGATCGGGATCAGCGTCATTGGTTTGGAGGTGCCTCATGCCCACGTACACCTGGTGCCGATCGATTCGATCTCCGACCTGGACTTCACCAAGCCACGCGCGAAGTTCACCCCTGCGGAGTTCGCAGCGCTCGCCGAGCGCATCCGCCAGGCCTGAGCTAACGGATCCGGTCCGGGTTGTTCCGGATGAAGGACGACCAATCCTTTCCTCCACTTCTTTTCGCGCTTCCTCCGGACATCCGGCCGGTGTTCGCGAAATGGTGGCACACGGCCACGGCCACGGCGTCCGTAGCATCGGTGCTGCTGGGAAGTTCTTTGATACGCAGGATGCTGAGCAGCATGGCCGCCACTTGCTCCTTTGCGGCATTCCCGTTGCCGGTGATGCTTTGTTTCACGCGTTTCGGGGCGTACTCCACCACGCTTAGATCGCGCTGTAGCGCAGCCGCGATCGCCACGCCTTGCGCACGTCCAAGTTTCAGCATGCTCTGCACGTTCTTCCCGAAGAATTGTGCTTCAATAGCCAGTTCATCGGGCAGGTGGCGTTCGATGATCTCCGTCGTGCTACGAAAGATGGCCCGCAACTTCAGCGTGTTATCATGGCCTGGGTCGAAACGGATCGCACCGGCTTCCAATAGCCGGATATCCTGCCCGACCACAGCGAGCACACCGAACCCCATCACCGTGGTCCCCGGGTCGATACCCAGGATGATGCGCTCGGAACCCAAAGGACCACCAGCTTCAACAGGCCTACTTTTGATCGGTTGTGCGTCCTTTGATGGACCGATGTCCGCGCGCCGCTCCTTGCTCATGGTTTTCCGGTGGGTGATCTTCCTACTGGCGTGCGTGTTCCTCTATGTGAAGCTGGCCGGTGCCAAAGGTATCGTTGCCACGACAGGCGACCGTTCCTTCGCTATCCTCGTCGAGAACCGGGCCACACTGTTCATCGTGGGTCTGCTCATGCTGGCCAATTGGTGGCTGGAATCCTTCAAATGGCGCCGGTTGATGATCGGTGTGGAAACTGTACGACCTTGGCGTGCATTCTTGGCTACGATCGCAGGCACGAGCGTTGGTTTCGTGAGCGTGAATAGGACCGGTGAATTCATTGGTAGGGTGTTGTTCCTGGCTCCCGAGAACCGGTTCGCGGGTGGTTTCGCCACGGCACTGGGGAGCATCGCTCAATTTGTGGTCACGCTCGTGGCGGGTGCGTTGGGGTTGCTGATCCTAACGCTTGCAGTACTACCGTTGCCCTGGCCAGTGGGGTGGATATCCTGGGCGCTGGCTACCCTCACCACCTTGGTCACCGTGATCGCCTTGGTCCTCTATTCATATCCGGGGTTGTTCAGGCAAGTGCTCTTGCTCGTTCCATACGCGCGCCGCTTTGAGGGCCCGTCCAAAGTGCTTGCCCGATTCGACCGGGGTGAGTTGATCGTGGTGCTACTCTTGAGCGCCATGCGTTACACCGTGTTCGGTCTTCAGTTCGTGCTGCTCTTGCGCTCCTTTGGCGCGGGCGTACCAGTGTGGTCCATGGTCTTGGGTGTGCCACTCATCTACCTCATCGCGACGCTTATTCCATCGGTCATGCTCACGGAACTTGGTGTGCGCGGGTCTGTCGCGGTGGCCGTTCTTTCTCCCTTGGGAGGCGATGCGGGGCTGGTTTTGTTGGCCACTTCGGTGCTTTGGATGATCAATGTGGCCCTGCCTGCCAGTGTGGGCAGTGTCATTCTTCTTTTCGCCCGTATCCGCACGCGTATCGAGCCCGACTTATGACCGCGCTGACGATGGCATTCGTACTCTTCGGTATCGGTCTGGTCCAGGCCATGCTGTTGAATGCTTGGCGTGATCTGTGGAAGAAGGGAGAAGGATCCTTGCACGACCACCGCCCAACGCGAGATGGAATTTCCATGATCGTTCCCGCCCGCAACGCCGACCGAACATTGGTGTCCTTGTTACAGGACCTGTTCGCACAGGATGTGCCCAAGGAGCGCATCGAAGTGATCGTGGTGGATGATCACAGCGAGGATGATACTGCGGGTGTCGTACGTGCTATGATGCCGCGCTGGCCGCAGCTCAAGTTGATCAGCGCACCAGAGCCGGGAAAGAAGGCCGCGATCACTGCGGGAGTGGCTGCTTCACAGTATGACATCGTGGTACTGACCGACGCCGATGCCCGTTGCGGACCAAGTCGTGCTAGTGCGATCGCAGAGCGAATGGTCGCTGGTCGCGTCGATCTGTTGATCCTTCCAGTTCGCACCATCGGCGAGCGTTCCTTCCTCGGTCGACTCCAGGAAGAAGAGCAAGCCGCACTGGCCGGGATGGCTTTAGGCGAAGCCAAGCTTGATCGCCCTGGCCTGGCGTTCGGGGCTAACCTCGCCTTCAGGAAAGAGGCCTTCCATGAGGTGGGCGGATATACCGGTGATCGGTTCGCGAGTGGTGACGACGTCTTTCTTGTTGACCGCATGCGCAAAGCGGGAAGGACGATCGCTGGGTACACTGATCCGAGTGCTTTGGTCACGGTGGAAGGGGAAGGCACTTGGGCCGGCTTCATGCAACAACGGATCCGTTGGGCTGGGAAGATGCGCGGCATGGTGAGCGCCATGAACGTGCTCGGTGCAATGGCCTTGCTTTGGCCATGGCTCCTGGTTCGAAGTAGCGCTCGATCCGAGATGGCGAGCATCCTCGAGGGCCAAGGACTGGAAGTGCTGTTCCTATTGATCGCCGCTTGGGGCTTGGCCATCGCCCCTGTAGTGGGCTTGGTACGTGAGGTGCGAGGCAAGTTCGAACAGCGCTCCAGCGATCTGGTCAGTGTCTTGTGCTACATGTTGTTTTTGGTCTATGCACCGGTGATCGCCGTCGTGTCGCTGGTCCATCGTCCGCGCTGGAAGGGTAGGCGTACCTAGGAACACGAAGCGCGCGAGCCGAGGCCCGCGCGCTTCACTTGGTTTTATCCGTCGATCAGAAGGGCAGATCGTCCTCATCACCGGCCGGAGGCATATCGGCAGCGCTGGGCGGCGGTGCGGCTTGGTAGCTTCCGTTGCTTGGTTGGCCCGCGCCCGTGCCGGAGCGTTCGATGCGGTTGCCGCTGAGGCTGAGGAAGTACTTCGTCACACCATCACGACCTGCCCATTCGCGGCCGTTCACGTAGCAGGACACCGTCACCTCATCGCCCGGGTTGTACCCGTCGAGCAGGCCACAGCGGTCCTGGGTGAATTCGACCGGGATGTGCTGCGGACGTTGGCCGCTGGGTTCGGTCACCACGAGTTCGCGTTTGCGGAACTTGTCGCTCACGTCTTGTGTTTTACCGACTACTTTGATGGTGCCTGTGATGGTTACTTGTGCCATGTGTTACCCGCCATAGCCTCGGCGGAGGAGGGGTTCTTGTCGCCCGCGTTCTTGCGGACCTGCTTGTTGGTTAGCGTGCGTTGAATGCCAGAAGGGTCTTCCATGCTTCATCCACCCGATCCTGCGCGAGCATTTCACGGGCGTGCTGGTGGAGAGCGATGAGCAGCGTGCTGGGCTGATCCTTGTGGGCGATGAAGATATCACTCAGTTCGGTGAGCTTGTACTCGTTCACCGAGGTCTCATCGGGTACGGTGAGCAAGGCGCCGAGTTTCCCCAGGTCGCTGCCGGTGAGCACTGGGCTGGTGCGGGCCTCGGGTGGAAGGCTATCCACACCAACCCCCAATTGGGTGGTGGGCTGGGCCAGTTCGAAGAGCGCGTCGCCGTGTGCACGAGCGTAGAAATGGCCACCCATGCGCCCGACGAGGTCGATCCTGCGCTGGTCGATCTTGCCCTTATCGTCGAGCACGGCTTCGTTCACGTGGATCATCACCACTTCACAGAGCACCAAGTTGCCGGCTCCTCCGCCCGTGCCGGTCTCGATCACCTGCTTCACCACGCACTCGAACTGTACCGGGCTTTCCTTCACCCGGAAAGGCTTGACCTTGTCCGAGGCGATGGGGGTGAAACCGGCTTTCTCGAATTCGTTGACACCTTCGGGATATTCGGTGCTGGCCAATGAGGTCTGGTGTACCATGGCATAGGTCACCACGTTGATCACCACCTCGGGCACGGCTTTCACATTGTGGTAGCTGTGTTTGGTCGTATTGTCGCGTCCGCGCCGGGCCGGGCTGAAGATGAGCAGCGGCGGGTTGGCGCCGAACACGTTGAAGAAGCTGAACGGGCTCAGGTTCGGCCTTCCATCGGCATCGATGGTGCTGGCGAAGGCCACCGGTCGCGGGCCGATGGCGCCGACCAGGTAGCCATGCAGTTCGGGAACGGTCAACTGGGCCGGATCGAAGCTTTTCATGGGTTGGCGACTGGCAAGGGGAGGGCGAAGGTAATGGCGTGCGAACGACCGGTTCGAGGAGTGGGGTGGAGGGCTATCTTTGGCGCCCTTTCAGCGGGTTCTGCCCGGTGGAATGGACCCACGGACGTGGCGGAATTGGTAGACGCGCCAGACTTAGGATCTGGTACCGCAAGGTGTGGGGGTTCGAGTCCCCCCGTCCGTACGAGGTGAACGCTAGCCGTTCATCGTACCCGCAGGCTGTCAGGGTATGTCAGGCCGAAATGGCCGGATCGACCCACGGCCTGTCTCTTGTTAACAGCAGACCCAATTCGACATTCGACAACATCCCATGAACATCGAACGCGTAGAGACCGGCAACCTGACCGCGATCCTGAACGTGAAGCTCACCCCCGAGGATTACGCTCCGGGTGTGGAAAAAGCCCTGAAGGAGCAGCGCAAGAACGCGGTGCTTCCCGGCTTCCGCCCTGGGCAGGTACCCATGACCCTCATCAAGAAGCGGGTGGGCCGCAGCGTATTGTTGCACGAAGTGGAGCGCTTGATCGACAGCAACCTGCGCGATTACCTCCAGACCAATGCCATTCGGGTGCTCGGCCAGCCGCTGCCGAAGCCGGACAACAGCTCGGCCAACAACTGGGACGAACCCGGCGACCTCACCTTCGCGTATGAGCTCGGACTGGCTCCTTCCATCGAGTTCGACCTCAGCGAAAAACTCGGCGTTGAGTATCCGGTCGTGGATGTGAGTGACGAACTCGTCCAACGCGAGGTGGCCGATATGCAGCGCCGTTTTGGCACCGTGGAAGATGCCGAAGTGAGTGGCGACAAGGATATGGTGCTCGGTGATATGATCGAGCTGAACGCCGATGGTTCGATCAAGGAGGGAGGCATCATGAACCGCACCTCCATGAGCCTGGAGTTCATCGAGGATGAAGCGAGCAAATCGGCCCTCGCCGGCAAGCGCATCGGGGATGAGGTGACACTCGATCCGCACAAAGTGAGCAAGGGTCACGATGACCTGGCGCGTATGCTGGGCGTTGATCACGACCGTGTCCACACCGTGGAGGGGAATTTCCTGTTCCGGATCGCCGAGATCAAGCGCATGGTGCCTGTTGCCCTGGACCAGGAGCTTTTCGACCGGGTGTACGGCAAGGATGCCGTGTCCGATGAGGTCGGCTTCCGCACCAAGGTGAAGGAAGGCCTGGAGAACATGTTCCGCCGCGATAGTGACCGCATCTTCAAACGCTTGGTGATGAAGAAGCTCCAAGAAGGCACCAGCTTCGAGCTGCCGGATAGCTTCTTGAAACGATGGATCCGCGAGACGAGCCAGAACCCAGTGACGCCGGAGCAGATCGAGGAGAGCTACAGTGAATATGCGAACGGCTTGAAGCGCCAGTTGCTTGAGGAACGTGTCATCGAGAAGTACGGCCTCGAAGCCAAAGGCGAGGAGTTGGATGCCTTCGCGAAGCGCTACGTGAGCGACCAGTTCATGCAGTACGGCATGCCTGCCCCCGAGGGAGAGCAGCTGCAGCAGATGGCCGCGCGCATCCTGGGCGACCGCGAGCAGATCGGCCGCATCCGGAACACGATCGTGGAACAGAAGCTCAACACCCACTTCAAGGCCCTCCTGAGCCCGAAGGAGAACAAAGTGAGCTTCGACACGTTCGTAACCTTGGCGCGTACGGCGTAACGGATCAACGTTCCAACGCCGTCCTTTACCTTCCTGAAGACCTCCGCATGTTCCCGCAAGACGAATTCACCAAGTACGCGGTAAAACACCGTGGCATCAGCAGCAATACGCTGAGCGGCTACACCCGTGCCCTCACGCCGTACATCATCGAAGAGCGGCACCTGAACGTGGCCCAGATGGACGTGTTCAGCCGGTTGATGATGGACCGCATCATCTTCATGGGCACCGCCGTGGACGACCAAGTGGCCAACATCATCCAGGCACAACTGCTGTTCCTGGAGAGTGTGGATGCGAAGAAGGACATCCAGATCTACCTGAACAGTCCCGGAGGAGGGGTCTATGCCGGCTTGGGCATCTACGACACCATGCAATACATCGCTCCGGACGTGGCCACCATCTGCACGGGTATGGCCGCGAGTTTCGGCGCGGTACTGCTATGCGCTGGCGCGAAAGGGAAGCGCAGCGCCCTCAAGCATGCCCGGGTCATGATCCATCAGCCCTTGGGTGGTGCGCAAGGCCAGGCCAGCGATATGGAGATCACCTTGAAGGAGGTGTTGAAACTGAAAAAGGAGCTCTACGAGATCATCGCATACCACACCGGACAGCCTTACGAGAAGATCGACAAGGACAGCGACCGTGATTTCTGGATGACTTCCACGGAAGCCAAGGAGTATGGCCTCATCGACGAGGTGCTGGTGAAGTCGCGTTAACCTGATAGCATACGAACGACCATGTTCCCCAAAGACGAGTTCGACAAGTACGCGGTGAAGCACCGCGGCATCAGCAGCAATACCCTGCACAGCTACACCAAGGCGGCCATCACTTCCTCGGTCACGCCGTACATCATCGAAGAGCGCCAGTTGAACGTGGCCCAGATGGACGTGTTCAGCCGCTTGATGATGGACCGCATCATCTTCCTGGGGACGGGCATCAATGATCAAGTGGCCAACATCATCCAGGCGCAGCTGCTGTTCTTGGAAAGCGTGGACGCCAAGAAGGACATCCAGATCTACATGAACTCTCCTGGAGGAAGCGTGTATGCCGGATTGGGGATCTATGACACCATGCAGTACATCAACCCCGATGTGGCGATGATCTGCACCGGCATGGCAGCGAGTATGGGTGCGGTTCTGCTTTGCGCGGGCACCAAAGGCAAGCGCAGCGCCCTGAAGCACAGCCGGGTGATGATCCACCAGCCCATGGGCGGCACGGAAGGTCAGGCCAGTGACATGGAGATCACGGTGCGCGAGATCCAGAAGCTGAAGAAGGAGCTTTACGAGATCATCAGCAACCACAGTGGCCAGCCGTTCGAACGGGTGGAAAAGGACGGAGACCGGGATTACTGGATGGTGGCCGAAGAGGCCAAGGCCTACGGCATGATCGACGAGGTCCTGGTACGCAACCCCAAGTAGTCGGCGGTCAAGGCGGCTGCCGGGGAGGCAAGACGCAACCATTTGATGGTCAAGCACGAACAAAGGCTGGGTGGACGTCCACCCGGCCTTCGATGTATCTTGCGGGACTTTGCGCATCCCGTTCAGCGGCGCAGCACACACTTCCATGGATAAGAAAGAGATCAAGTGTTCTTTTTGTGGGCGAGACAAACAGGACACCAACGTGCTGATCGCCGGGATCACCGGGCATATCTGTGATAGTTGCATCACGCAGGCGCAGAACATCATCTCCGAAGAGCTCAGTCAGCGCACGCGCACGGAGATGGAGGGCAGCCTCATCATCCAGCGGCCTGCTGATATCAAACGGCACTTGGACGAGTACGTCATCGGTCAGGACGACGCCAAGAAGGTCCTGAGCGTGGCCGTGTACAACCACTATAAGCGCCTGCTCCAGAAACCGGCCAGCGCGTCGGACGATGTGGAGATCGAGAAGAGCAACATCATCCTCGTGGGTGAAACGGGCAGTGGCAAGACCTTGTTGGCCAAGACCATCGCCCGCATGTTGAACGTGCCCTTCGCCATCGCCGATGCGACCGTTCTCACAGAAGCGGGCTACGTGGGCGAGGATGTGGAGAGCATCCTGAGCCGTTTGCTCCAGGCAGCGGATTACGATGTTTCCAAGGCGGAGCGCGGCATCGTGTTCATCGACGAGGTGGACAAGATCAGTAGGAAGAGCGACACCCCGAGCATCACGCGTGACGTGAGCGGCGAAGGGGTGCAACAGGCGCTGTTGAAGTTGCTCGAAGGGAGCACCGTGAGCGTGCCTCCGCAAGGCGGCCGCAAGCATCCGGAACAGAAGCTGATACAAGTGGATACCCGGAACATCCTCTTCATCTGTGGTGGTGCCTTCGATGGCATCCAGAAGATGATCGCACGCCGAGTGAAGAGCGGTGCCGTGGGCTACAGCGCCAGCAAGGAGCAGCGTATCAACGACGAGAACCTCTTGCAGTACGTGAGCCCCAGCGATCTGCGCACCTACGGGCTCATCCCCGAGCTCATCGGTCGTTTTCCGGTGCTCACCTACCTCGATCCCTTGGATCGGGAGAGCTTGCGTCGGATCCTCACCGAACCGAAGAACGCGCTGATCAAGCAGTATGTGAAGCTCTTCGAGATGGACAAAGTGAAGCTCACCTTCGACAAGAAGGTTCTGGACTTCATCGTGGAGAAATCCTTGGATTACAAGCTTGGTGCTCGAGGCCTTCGCTCCATCTGCGAAGCGATCATGACCGACGCCATGTATGAGATGCCCGGTGCGCCTGACCGACCGGCTGAACTGCGCGTCACATTGAGCTACGCGCGCGAGAAATTCGACCGCTCGCGCCTGAGCAACCTTCGGGTGGCTTGAGGTGCCTTTGCAGGGGTTAGCTTTGCTCCCCTACACGAAACCGCACGTGCGAACGTGCTCGAACCACATGACCATGAAAGCGATATTCTTCGCCGCTGCTGCCGTATGCGCAGTTGCAGTAAGTGCCCAGGAATTACCACAAGCGAGTCCTCTTGGTGAGGTCGAGCAGCTGGTGGGTCTCACGAAAGTAGAAGTGGAGTACTCCCGCCCGAGCGCCAAAGGCCGCGTGATCTTCGGTGATCTTGTGCCCTATGACAAGCTGTGGCGCACCGGTGCCAACCTCAACACCACAATCGAGTTCAGTGAACCGGTGAAATTCGGCGATGTGGACGTGAAGCCTGGCAAGTACTCCCTTTTCACCGTTCCTGGCAAGGAGACCTGGGTGGTGCACTTGAACTCGAACGTGGAGCTTTGGGGCGAAGATGAGTTCAAAGCGGAACAGAACGTGGCCTCGGTGAAGGTGAAGCCGCTCACTTGCGAGCATACCGAGACCTTGACGATCGACCTGGGGAACTACCAGAACGACAATGCCGACTTGGAGATCCGTTGGGAGAAGACCCGCGTGGTGATCCCCATCGTGACCGACGCCACGGAAAAGGCTATCGCCAACATCAAGGAGGCCATGGCCAAGGGTGATATGAAAGCTGGCGGATACGGAGGTAGCGCACGTTTCTGCCTGGACCGCAATGTGATGACCAAGGAAGCCCTCGAATGGGCGGAGAAGTGCGTCTCCATGGACAAGAAGTTCTGGCATATGCATACCCTCGCCCGTGCGCAAGCCGCCAACGGGATGACCAAGGAGGCCATCGCCACTGCGGAAGAGAGCATGAAGATGGCCCAAGAGGCCAAGAACGAAGCGTATGTGAAGATGAACCGCGAGCTGATCGCGACCGCGATGAAAGGCGGTAAATAAGCCTGTCAATAAGCATACTGCGAAGGGCCATCCCGCCAGGGGTGGCCCTTTCGTTTTATATGGCCCAAGTTCGGCCTTTCGCCGCTTTGCTACCCACAGCACCGTGCTCCGTATCCCGCGCTCCTCGCTGGCATCGAACGAGCCATTGCGCTATGGGCTGTCGGTCCTGCACTTTGCCATGAGGAGGGGAGAAAATGAAGAACCCCTCTGCTTGTGGCAGAGGGGTTCCTTGGAAATAGGGATGGTCACTTCACCGTCACGCGTTGAACGCTGCGTTCGGTGGCGTTGCTCACGGTCACGGTGTAAACGCCAGCGGCCACATCGCTCATATCCATGGTCGCAAGCGTGGACAACGTCGAGGTGCGTACCACCTTGCCCATGATGTCGGTGACCTCAACGAAGAGGACTTCGTTGCGATCGCTGCTGATCTGGAACACGCCGGCTGTGGGGTTGGGGAAGATGGAGATACCATCGAGCACCTCCATCTCGCTCAAGCCCACGGTGGGATCGCTCGTCAATCTGATGGCGAACGCGTTGCCGTTCGTGTAGCTCTGGCGGCCGGCAGTTCCGTCATCATTGAAGTCGATCGGCAGGAAAACCGCCGATGTCCAGGCAGGTTGGCCCACGGTCGCATCGTCCAGTATGTACACTTCGGGGTCCGTGTTGTTCTCGGTGGCCACAGTTCCTGATCCCGAGAGCTTCACTGCCGCATAGTAGGCTCCAGGTGTAAGGTTTATGGGTTGTTCGAAGGGAAGCCCGACGAACCCAGCCGCCACGTCAGCCGCGGTTATTGTGTGCGTATTGCTGGTGACACCATCAATGACGTTCGCGACAGTAGCAGAGGTACCAGTGATATCTGCCGTATCGAGCAGCATAGCCTGGATAGAGGCTTGCTGACCTGGGATGGTGGCAGGTCCGAGCGCAACGATGACCCCCGTGGCTTGCATGGGGGCATTCAAGAAGTACATGCTCATGTAATAGATCTCGGTATTGTCGTCGAAGGTCGCCGTTCCATATTGTTGGGTGCTTTGGGTCCCTCCTGGGTGGTTGCCCAGCGCGTCAATGGAGTAGACCTCCTCGGTGATCTCGAAATTCCGGGTGCGGATATTGTTCGAGGGATCATTGTCCAAAGCGATGTCGTCCGAAGAGACGGTGTACCGAGAGGTGTATATCCCGATAGGGAGCCCGGCTGGAATGTTGACGTTGTCGTCCGCATTGACCGTCGTTGTACTTGCGATGGTGCCTAGGTCGACCGTGGTGGAGAAGCCAGGAACGGTGGTCCCTGAGGCGTCCTCGAACACTACGCTTAGTTCCACATTGGTCTGATCATTCGCACCGAAGTTGGTGATCTCCGCACCTACGTTCATGGTACCCGGCAGTTGTGAGGCGGGAATGCGACCATACTCCTCACCAGTACCAGTGGTACTGTTATAGGCGAGGTTCATGATCAACTCATAGTCAGGCAATGGCGAGAGCTGCAAATCGTCAATACCCCACCAATACTCCCAGCCACCTTGCCATTCGAACTGGATGTATACCGTGGCTTGATCGGCAGCGACGGATGAAATGTCCACCGCAACGAATTCCGGGTTGAAGGAAAAACGCGAGCAGGGGGGCGTAGCATCGCCCGTCACCAAGCACGGGAACGGAGCGAAATCGGTCCATGTGACCAGATCGGTGCTTACGCGGATCTTCACGAACTCGCTCGCATCGTTGTCGAACACGCCAATGGTGCTCTGCATGCTAAGCATGATGCTCAGTTGGCCTGAGCAGTCGATCGCGCTCGTTGTAAGGCGGGTCAAATGGTTCTCTGCCGGTGCGGCCGATAGTCCGCGGTCGGAGTTGGCCCATAGATAGCCGTTAGACGCTCCTGGTGCATTGAAAGTCCCGACCAGGTTCGCGAAGCTCCCTTGTGCAACGCTGACGTCGGAAGGGTCGTTGGACCACTCGAAAAGGACAGGTTCCAAGCCCAACGGCGTCAGGTCATCCACATTGGTCCAGCCGGCAGGGATGCTGCCTCCGGAGAAGTCCTCTGAGAAGAACGCGTCGCGCACCATACCTGCATCAATGCTTGGGGGTCTTAGGAGGCTAACTTCCTCTGCGACACTATGTTTTGAAGTTGTTTGTCCAGGGATCCTGGGTCCTGTGCAGAAGTTTGGTCGTGGAGAAGCAGTGTCGTTAAAAAGACTGCCGTTGTCCGTAATGGTCTTGGTATGGTCATGGTCAAATAGGGGTTGTGCCTGTGAAGATGAATAGTAGCCCGCGAATGTCCAAGTTGGGGACGACCATCAGCCGGGTTCTAGGAGGTGTGAACGGAGTGAACATGAAAAAGCCCCCTCCTGGAGGAGGGGGCTTTTAGCAGGAAAAAAGCCAACGATCACTTCAAAGTCACACGCTGGATGGTGCGCTCGGTACCGCTGCTGATCGCCACGTTGTAGACACCTGCAGCCAGTTCACTCAGATCCATCGTCTTCATTGCACTGAACGTCGTGGTATGCACGATCTGACCCAGTGCATCGGTCACCTCAACGAACAGCACATCGGTGCGGTCGCTGGTGATCTGGAAGATGCCTTCGGTGGGGTTCGGGAAGATATTGATGCCGGTGAGTTCGGTAGGCTCGCTGATTCCTACAGTCGGCAACGAGGTGATGCGGATGGCGTAGGCCGTTCCGTTACCACCGTAGAAGCGCGGTCCTTCCGTTCCGTCATCGTTGAAGTCGATCGGCGTGTAGAGAGCCGATGCCAGTCCAGGCTGGGGCACGGTCTCATCATCAAGGATGAAAACCTCCGGGTCGTTGGCATTCGTGGCGCTAGGCGTACCTGAGCCTGAGAGTCGAACAGCGGCATAATACGTTCCCGGGTTCAGGACCACGGGTTGTTCGAACGCGATGCCGACATCCCTGTTCGCCACATCACCAGCGGTGATCGCGTGGGAGCCCGTGACACCATCGATCGGCTGGGAAATGTTGGAAGGCGTCGAAAGCACATCTGCCGTGTCAAGCAGGAACACTTCGATCTCTGCTCCGGTCCCAGGACGAGAAGCAGGGCCGAGTGCAACCGAGATACCTGTGACGGTCATCTGCGTGTTCAGCGTGTACATCGTCATAAAGAGAACGATGGAGTTGTCGGTGTAGGTCGCGGTGCCTTCCTGGAAAATGCTCTCAATATCCGGGTTGTTTCCGATCGCATCCAACGAGTACAGATCGGTCGTGACCTCGAAGTTCCGGGTCAATTCGTTGTCGGACAGATCGGCGTCGAGGCCGATGTTATCACTCGTAATGGTGAATGTCGCGGTATAAAGGCCGATGGGTAGTCCGGCTGGTATATTGATGTCGCCGTCCACGACAACGGTGTCCGCTGGCTGCATGGTGCCGGCAGTTAGGGTGCCGGAAAAACCGGGTACGGCATTGCCAGCAGCATCTTCGAACACCACGTCCACTGACACGTTGGTCTGTTCGAGGAGACCGAGGTTGTGGATCTCCGCACCGATATTCATCGTTCCAGGCAATTGGGCTGCAGGGATACGGCCGTACTCCTCGCCTTCGCCTGTCGTGCTGGTGTAGGCATAGTTCATCACCATGTTGTAGTCCGGGAGAGTGGTAATGGCCACATCGTCCACCATCCATGCGTAAGCACACCCAACGAGGTTGGATGGATAACCGATACCGGTCAAAGGATCCGCCGATGTCGGAGTGGACTCGAAGCGGAAGCGGAAGGTGACAGTGGATGAGCCATTGACCCCGTTCAGAAGCACGGCTGTTAGCTCTGGATTTGCCGAGGGCTCCGCATCACCGCCATTCCCGAAGTCCGCATTGACTTGGATCGACGTCCAATCGGTGCCATTGGTGCTCCAGTCTACCCACACATTATCGTAGTACCGCTTGTAATTCTGTTCGAATTGGAGCAGTACGGAGGTGTTTCCGGTAAGGTCGACCGGGTTAGCAATGGTCAATGTCGCATGCTGGTTCCCCCCGCAATATGCGTCAGAGTCGAACAAAGCGAAACCATTCGCTGCTGTCGTGGATGCGATGATCCCAACTTGTGGCCCGGAGAATGCGCCTGTTGGACCTTCGGTGCCGATCACCCACGTGTCGCTATTGGCCCCAGATAGGGTACCAGCTACCCAGTTGCTAGGGTTGGAGAAATCATCTGACCAGATCTCCTCACGGTTCGCGCCAGAAAGGGCTGGGGTCTGAGGCGCACGAACAGGGAAGTTTTGGATCTTGCTGGCAGGGCGGGCAGCACCAGCTTTCACGGCTAGCTGTCCGTAAGCACCGCCACTTACAAGGGCCAGTGCCAGCACAGGAACGTATAGTTTGCTCATTGTGAGGTTTTGTTGTTTTGAACTCGAGGTAGTGCAAAGGAACGCATTGTGATGGGTGGTTCCAAGATTCCCGAACGGTGAAAAATACCGTACGTCGCACCATTCTCGTGAAGGATACACGAACCTGAATACTGCCGGCGATAAAATTGTCGATGATTATGCTACTCTGGTCGATGGAATAAGGCCTTTCGGCTAAGGTGATTCGGCGCGGGATCTTGCCAGCCTTGAAGACATGTTGCATCAATGTTCTGCTGAAGAAAGTCTCGGCTTCGAAGGGATGATGAGCGCAATGACCAGTACGATGGTGGGCGCGATCAGATTATACCAGAGAAAGGCCACTTCCAGAGAGCTGAAGTGCACCGCCAAGATGACAGCTTGGGAAACCAGCGCTGCTATGAACACCGCCGTTCCCCCCACATGTTTCAGGAAAAAAGCCACGAGGAAGATACCTAGGATAGTCCCGTAGAACAAGGATCCGAGGATGTTCACCGCCTGGATCAGGTTGTCGAAGAGCGGGAAGATGGCTGCGAATAAGAGCGCGAGAACGCCGAAGGCGATGGTGGCCCATTTGGTGGCGATCACCTGGTCGCGGCCTTCGCATTGTTTGCGGAAAACATCCACCACGGCTGTCGTGGCCAACGCGCTGAGCTGCGAACTGGTGCTGCCCATGCCCGCGCTGAATATCATGGCCAGCAGCAGGCCTACCACCCCAACAGGTAGGTTGTCCATCACCCAAGTGATGAAGATGTAGTCCTTGTCGTTCGCCTCCGCGGCAGGTAGAGCGGTCTCCACTTCGGCACGGTAGGCCTCGCGGAGCCGAGAGTCCTCGGTTAATGCGGTGGCAAGTTGCTCGTTGCCGGTGGGCTGATCGGCGCGTAGGGCGGCTACCCAGGCATTTGCGGATGTGGTGATCGTGGCAGCGTTCTTCGTGTGCTGAGCCTGTAGCACGAAGGATGCATCCTGAGGGTCGATAGCAGCGGAGGTGGAACCAAGGACCGCACGTGGATCTTCTGATGCTCTGATCAGCTGATCTTCTGATCGCATAGCCTCTACGTTCGCCGCGTTCCAATGCACGGGGCTCGGGTTGAAGAGGTAGAACACGAACACGAGCACCCCGATCAGCAGGATGAAGAACTGCATCGGGATCTTCAACAAGCCGTTGGTCAGCAGACCTACGCGCGCTTGGCGGATGGTCTGCCCAGTGAGGTAGCGTTGCACCTGGCTCTGGTCTGTGCCGAAGTAGGAGAGTTGTAGGAAGAAGCCTCCGATCAAGCCGCTCCACAGGGTGTACTTCGCCGCAGGGTCCCAGGTGGTGTCGACGATGTTCATCTTACCCAACGCACCGGCCAGTTGCAGGCTCTCTCCGAAGGTGGCGTGCTCGCTGATCTGTTGGACCAACAACGTGAACGCCACGAAAAGTCCGCCGAACATCACGGCCATCTGCTGCTTGTGCGTCACACCCACGGCTTTCGCACCACCTGTGGTCGTGTACAGGATCACCAGTCCCCCGATGAACACGCAGGTCCAGCTGAGCGGCCAACCCAGGATGGTGCTGAGCACGATGCTGGGTGCGTAGATCGTGAGGCCGGTGCTCAGGCCGCGTTGGATAAGGAAGAGGATGGCGGTGAGCAGACGTGTGCGGTCATCGAAGCGTTTGCCGATGAATTCGTAGGCAGTGTAGACATTCCATTTGTAATAGAGCGGGATGAAGACCCACGCGATCACCACCATGGCCAGCGGAAGCCCGAAGTAGAACTGCACGAAGCCCATGCCTTCCAGGAAACCCTGGCCCGGTGTGCTGAGGAAGGTGATGGCGCTGGCCTGTGTGGCCATCACACTGAGTGTCACCGCCCACCAGCGATCCTCGTTGTCACCGCGTAGGTAGCGATCGATGGTCGTTGTCCGGCGCGTCCGCCACACGCCATAGCCCACGATGAAGCCGAGGGTGCCGAGGAGAATGAGCCAGTCCAGCCAATGCACTGCGGGGTGGGTGTGAGGAATGTAAAATGTAGAATGAAGAATGTAGAGGTGCGAATGGGTGGACCTACGAGGTCGGCATCACTTTCGGGGGTTGTTGCGCTCGGCGGTCTTGACGCTGGCGGTGAAGATGGCGACCAGTTCGCCGCACTCCTGGATGAGCCATGCGTGTTCCTGGTTCTTGGCATCCATCATGCCGCTCAGGACCTGTACGCGCAGGTTGTTCTTCGACTCCCGCAGCTCCTTCAACGCGCCGCTCATTTTGTGGATGAAGTCCTTTGGCGATTCCGCGCCTTGTACTTCGCCATAATGCAGTGCTGGTGCCGTTCCGCTCCGGAGCAGTTGGCCGGCCAGGTGATTGCCCGCCTTAGTGTTCGGCATAGTGTCCGTGTGCTTCACCACCGCTGCCGCGAACAAACAGCATCGCTCTTCCAGATCGTACTTCCGTTCCATCCTCCAGTAGTTTGGGATTTTACATTCTACATTCTACATTCTACATTCTACATTCTGTCACTTCCTATCCCTCGGCGAGATCAAGTTCGCGAACAGCCGATACGCTCCCGGCACCCCCGCTGGCAACTGCCGGAAGAAGCTGATGCCCGTATAGATGAATCGTCCTTTGCCATGATCGGCTACGATCAGCGCGCCATCCAGCGGTTCTTCGCCGGGATCGTTCCACGCGATCAGCGGTGTGTAGTTGGTGCCGAAGTCGCTGGCGAAGTAGAGTCCCCGTTCCTGCACCCAGCCATCGAAGTCGGACGAGGTGATCTTGTTGGGTGTGTTGAGCAGCGGGTGTTTGGGATCGAGGAAGGTGGGTGGCGCTTCCTCCACCGTTACACGACCACGACCGATAGTGAACGGGTGCGGCCCCAGCGTGGCGGGATCGATCTGGAAGTCGCTGGCGCCGGAGAAGAAGCGCGGCGTGGTGTTGTACTGCACCACCAGGGTGCCACCTTGCTCCACGTATTGCAGCAGCAGCGGGTGCAGCTCCTTCATGCCCTTGTTGCTGTTGTAGGCGCGGATGCCGACCACGATGGCGTCGTACTTCAGCAGCTCTTCCAGCTTGGCCGCTTGAGGCTCCACGAACTCCACCGTCACGCCCAGCTGCTCCATGGCCTGTGGCATATCATCGCCAGCGCCTTTCACGTAACCCACGCGTTTGGCGGTGGTCTTTACATCCAGCGGCACCAGCTTCACCTCAGCGGGCGTGTAGTACACCTGCGGCAAGATGTGCGGGTAGTCGATCTCGTGCAATGTGCGGTCGGCGGTGCCTTTCTCACCCTTGAACGAGAACTTGACCGAGCCGGCCTGCGCGTTCTCCATCGGGATCAGTTGCACGAAGTAGGATCGCCTGGTCCCGCGCTTCGCGATGTCCACCACCTTGAAGTCATTCTTCGCGGTGGCCCAGCCGACGGGAAGGTTGACCTGGAGGGTTCCTTGGAGGGTGTCGGTGAGCGCTTCGACCTCCACCTCGATGGTCTGTGAGCCGCCGCGTGCGATGAGCACATCGGTCTTCGGGATCACCGAGGCCACAGGTGTCGTATATAATGGTCGTGACAGTTCACCGTTGACGCGATCCACCCATTTGTAGAACGCGCGACCTGTGAAATACTCACTAGTGCCTGCCACTTTGAGTTTCAGGTCAGTGCTATTGGTGCCGTACATCACTGGCATACCGATCCACCGTGGGTCGCTTAA
Source organism: Flavobacteriales bacterium (assembly GCA_035389265.1). Lineage (GTDB taxonomy): Bacteria > Bacteroidota > Bacteroidia > Flavobacteriales_F > PHOS-HE28 > PHOS-HE28. The sequence goes on from DAOORM010000004.1 coordinate 20,885, forward strand.
CTCATGAAGCCCAGAATGAGGTTTCCGTAGCCAGTAGGGTTCGTCAATGAGACCAACTGTGCCCAATGTCACATTTTCAGAGACGGTACTGTTCTTGGGCAAAGGACGATCGATCACCTTGTATTCCAATACTCCATTTTCGCTTTGTAGGACCGAGGACCATTCCGCCTCCAAGTCGTTTCGCATTGTAACGAGTACCTGGGCCGTGAGGCGATCTCCCATCGCGTATTTCGGAAGTGGTGGGTCGACCTCGATTGAGATACCCATGCATCCGCGCATCAATTCCTTCACGTCTCGTGCCTTCCATACGTTCCATCCGTTGGGTGGTTCAGGGTCGCTATCATGCAATTGAGCGAGCAGTTGACCTAGTGCTGCGACGCTCTTTTCGGGACGGTTGGGGTCGAAATCCGCAACGGAAGCGTTTACGGATCGTTCCGCTAAACTTCCATTCGCTACCCGCGCCCAAGTCATATCGATCCCCTCAAAAATGTCCTTCGACTTCGGCCGGTCGCCCTTGATGAACTTCAGGTACTCCAGCATCTCCCCGCGCGTTTCCGCCGCACCGAAGCCCTGGCTCTTGTGCATGCTGCGGCTTCGCCCGGCGATCTCGGTGTAGCTCAGGCCCAGCAACGGGTCGTAGCCGCCCACGTCCACGCTGAACCAGTCGGGGTCGTTCTTCGCGATATCGGCCAGGTCCTTCTTCCACCAGGTGCTGCCGTTGAAGAAGAGGCGGCGGGGCTGCCACACGTCCAGCCCTTGTTGTAGCTGCTCCGGAAAGGCCTTCGGGTCACCGGCCAGGTCGAAGGCCTCCTCGGCGAGGATGGCGCTGGCCTCGTGGTGGCCGTGGCCCGCGCTGCGGTCGGGCGCGAAACGGGTGATGATCACATCGGGCCGGAACATCCGGATCACGCGCACCACGTCGCTCAGCACTTCCTGCTTGCCCCATTTCTCGAAGCTCTCGGCGGCGTTCTTGCTGTAGCCGAAGTCTACCGCTCGGGTGAAGAACTGCTCGCCACCATCGATGCGGCGCGCTTCCATCAGCTCCTGCGTGCGGATGATGCCGAGCGCGT
>DAOORM010000005.1:0-9745 GCA_035389265.1 Flavobacteriales bacterium
AGGGCGACAAGGAGCTCGTCTTCAAGAAGAAGCGCCGCAAGGGCTACCAGAAGATGAACGGCCACCGCCAGTACCTCACCGAGCTCTGGATCGAAGCCATCTTGGGCAAAGGCGAGAAGTTCGATGCCAGCAAGAGCACCGCTCCCGCTCCGAAAGCCGTGAAGGCCGCCGAGCCGAAAGCGAAGAAAGTGGCCGCCAAGAAGGAAGCCGCTCCGGCAAAAGCCGCCAAGAAGGCCGCTCCAGCCAAGAAAGCCGCTCCGAAGAAAGCCGCTGCCAAGAAGGCCGCTCCGAAAAAAGACGACAAGTAGTACCAGACCCCAATGCGATCCCGGGTCAGGCCCGGAAACGACAACTCCATAAGCCATGGCACACAAGAAAGGTGAAGGCAGTACCCAGAACGGTCGCGAATCGCACTCGAAGCGACTCGGCATCAAATTGTTCGGTGGCCAGGAAGCCATCGCCGGCAACATCATCGTTCGCCAGCGCGGTACCAAGCACCACCCCGGCAAGAACGTGGGCATCGGTGTGGACCACACCCTGTTCGCCACCGCCGACGGCATCGTCACCTTCCAGAAGAAGCGTGGTGACCGCAGCGTGGTGAGCGTGCTCCCTGCTGAGTCGAAGAACTAAGCACTGAACGACAAGTCACGAAGCCTCCTCGACTTGTCGGGGAGGCTTTTTCATTGGTGACCATGGAAACGGGCCTGGCTGTTGAGATCCATTCACCGAAGTGAAGCCCGGCCTTGGCCAAGCCATCTACCTTTACCTACCACGAGAACACCGTCCTGGATATGTTGGAACTGAATTTCCTGCGGGAGAACCGCGAAGAGGTCGAACAACGCCTGAGCAAGCGCAACATCGACGCCAAGACCCTGCTCGATACCGCCCGTGATCTGGACGATGCGCGCCGCTCCACCCAGACCGAATTGGACGCCCGGTTGAACGAGCTGAACGGCCTGAGCCGGACCATCGGTGACCTGATGAAAGCCGGCAAGAAAGAGGAGGCAGAAGCGGCACGGGCCAGGACCACCGAGCTGAAGACTTCCACAGCAGCCCTGAAGGACAAGCTCGATAGCGCCGAGAAGGCACTGCACGACCACCTCTGCACCATCCCGAACGCACCGAGCGCGAAAGTGCCCCTGGGCAAGACACCCGAGGAGAACACCGTGGTGATGGAGGAGGGCGCGGTTCCCGTCTTGCATGAAGGCGCAAAACCACATTGGGAATTGGCCGAGCAATACGGACTCTTCAGCCTTGATCTGGGCGTGAAGCTTACGGGGGCCGGATTCCCCGTGTACAGCGGCCAAGGTGCGAAACTGCAGCGCGCGCTGATCAGCTTCTTCCTGGACAAAGCCACGGAAGCCGGTTATCGCGAGATCATCCCACCCCACATGGTGAACGCGGAAAGCGCCTTCGCCACCGGCCAACTGCCCGACAAAGAAGGCCAGATGTACCACGCCACGGCGGATGGGCTGTACTTGATCCCCACGGCCGAAGTGCCCATCACCAACCTCTACCGCGACGAGATCGTGGATGCCGCACAACTGCCGATCAAGCTGGTGGGCTACACACCATGTTTCCGTCGCGAGGCGGGCAGCTACGGCGCGCACGTGCGTGGTCTGAACCGGGTGCACCAGTTCGACAAGGTGGAGATCGTCCGCATCGAGAAGCCCGAGAACAGCTATACGGTGCTGGAGGAGATGGTGGAGCACGTGAAAGGCCTGCTGCGTGCACTGGAACTCCCCTACCGCCAATTGCTGCTCTGCGGCGGTGACATGGGCTTCGCCAGCGCCATGACCTATGACATGGAGGTGTACAGCGCCGCGCAGAAACGCTGGCTGGAAGTGAGCTCCATCAGCAATTTCGAGACCTTCCAGACCAACCGCTTGAAGCTGAAATACAAGGAGGACAAGAAGAACCGCCTGGCCCACACCTTGAACGGAAGCGCGCTGGCCCTGGCACGCATCGTGGCCGCGCTGCTCGAGAACAACCAGACGCCCGAAGGCATCCGCATACCCAAGGCCCTACAGCCGTATACGGGCTTCGCCATGATCACCAAGTGAGGCGATGAAGCGTGGCATACTGTTCGCAGGTGTGGTGGCGTTGGTAGGGAGTACCACGGTAAGCTCCTGCCGCCGTGCCGCCGATCCACAACAGCTCGCTACGGTGGACAGCCTTATCAACGCCCTAGAAGCCGCACGCCTCACCTTGAACGAACTGGACAACCAACGCTACGCGAAGGCGGATTCCATCCTCCAAGCTAACCGGGCGCGTTTCCTGCAACGGTTCAGCGATACGCTGGCCAAGGACATGGCGGCCACCTTGGGCGATCAATTCGTGCAATTGCGTGAAGCGAACCGACGCGGGGCCGACCACCGGAACGTGTACCGGTCCGTTGTGGACGCCGGCCTTCGGTTGAAGCAGCTGCGCAACGATATCTCTGTTTCTGCGCTCAAGGTGCAGGATATCGAGGCAGCGCTAGCTACCGAACGGCTGGCCGCTGAAGCCATCGAGGCTGGTGTGTTGCAAGTGATCACGAACTACCAGACGACCCAACGCGTTCTTGACCGACAGCCGTTGGTGGACAGCCTGCTCATCGACACGATCATCGAACGCAGAAACCCACGATGAGCATCCGCATCCTTCTTCTCGTTGTCCTGGCGTTCTTCGCCCTGGATCGTGCGCACGCACAACCCGGAACGGACGAACAGCTGGCCGCCCAGTATTTCCAGCAAGGCGACTATGCCAAAGCCATCCTCTACTACGAGAAACTCCACCGCAAGCAGCCCAACGCCTTCTACTACGAGCAGCTGTTGAAGAGCCATGTGGCCCTGAACGATCTCGAGGGTGCGGAGAAACTCGTGAAGGACCAACTCCGTCGCTCCAACGGCGATCCGCGTTTCATCATCGACCTGGGCGGCATCTACAAAGCGGCCGGCGAAATCGATAAGGCGAACAAGGAATACGACAAGGCCCTCAAGCAGATGGGTCCGGATCAGAACACCATCCGTGCGGTGGCGAACGCGTTCCAGCAGGCCAACGAACTGGACCGGGCCTTGGAGGCGTATGACCGTGGATCGCGCAGCCTGCCTGAAGGCCAGTCCTTCGCCTACGAGATGGCCGGCCTGCACGGGGCCAAGGGCGATACGCCCAAGATGGTGAGCGCCTACATGGACCTGCTGGCCCAGAACGAGGGGTACATCCAGTCGGTGCAGAACGCGCTCTCCCGCTCCATCGACTTCAGTGTGGCCGATGAGCGTTCTGAGATCCTGCGTACGGAACTGTTGCGTCGGATCCAGCGCGATCCACAGCGCACCATCTATCCGGAACTGCTGATCTGGATGTACATCCAGCAGAAGGACCTGAATTCCGCCTTCGTGCAGAGCAAGGCCATGGACAAACGCTTCGAAGAAGGAGGCGGGCGCTTGATGGACCTGGCGCGCATCGCCCTGGCCAATGATGATCATGCCACAGCCTTCAAGTGCTACGAGTACGTATTGAGCCTCGCCCGGAACGATGCGAACTACGTGCAGGCCCGCATCGGCGCCGTGCAGACACGTTATGATGAGCTGACCGACCAAGCAGAACCTGCACTGGCCGACCTTCAAGAACTCGATCAGCGGGCCGCCAACACCATCACCGAGCTCAGTCTCAGTCCGCAGACGATCGACCTGTTGCGCGAACGGGCACACCTGAAAGCCTACCATCTGAACGACCATGCCGGCGCCATCGCGCTGTTGGGTGAGGGCATCGCGCTGCCTGTGCTGGATCCGAAGACGAAGGCGCAGTTGAAGCTCGATCTGGGTGATGTGCACCTGCTCGCCGGGGATGTCTGGGAAGCTTCGTTGCTGTATTCGCAAGTGGACCTCGATTTCAAGTACGACGTGCTCGGTCACGAGGCACGTCTGCGCAATGCGAAAGTGTCCTTCTACTCCGGCGACTTCCTTTGGGCGCAGGCCCAACTGCAGGTGCTGAAATCGAGCACCAGCAAGTTGATCGCGAACGACGCCATGGAGCTTTCGTTGCGCATCACGGACAACCTCGGCCTCGACAGTAACAGCGTTCCGTTGAGCTACTTCGCACGCGCGGAACTCCTGCGTTTCCAGCACCGCTACGATGAATCCCTTGCGGTGCTTGATTCGTTGAGCGAGGCCTATCCCGCCCATTCGCTCGGTGACGACATCCTATACGAACGATACCGCATCGCTTATGCGCGGCACCGTTACGAGGAGGCCGCATCACACCTGACCAAACTGCTGGAGCTCTTCCCGCTCGACATCCTCGTGGATAATGCGCTGTTGGACTTGGGGCGACTCTACGAAGACCGCATGAACGACCCTGAGAAGGCCAAGACCTTCTACGAGCGCCTGCTCTTCGAGCAAACGGGCAGCATCTTCGTGCCGGAAGCACGTGACCGGTTCCGCAAACTGCGCGGAGACAACCTCGAAGCACCACCAGAACCGGCGGCGCCTACGCAGCACCCATGATCGTCTACAACGTCACCATCAACGTGGACACCGATGTGCACGAACAGTGGCTCCGCTGGATGAAGGAAACCCACATTCCGGATGTGATGGCGACCGGCCTGTTCCTGGACAGCCGCATGTTCAAGGTGCTGGCCGACGATGAAGGCGGCATCACCTACGCGGTGCAATACACCTGCGCGGACATGGCCACCTACGAGCGGTACCGTGATGAGCATGCCCCGCGCCTGCAAGCCGAGACCCAGAAACACTACGGCGGGAAATTCGCGGCCTTCCGCACCCTGCTGGAAGTGATGCATACGACCTGATGCACATTCGCGCGAAGAAGCATCTCGGGCAGCACTTCTTGAAGGAAGATGACATCGCGCGCCGGATCGCGGACAGCCTGACCGGACACGGCGGATACACGCATGTGGTGGAAGTGGGTCCCGGCACAGGTGCGCTCACACGACACCTGGTCCACCGCCCAGCGACCACCCTCGTTTGCTACGAAGTGGACCGTGAATCCGTCGAGTACTTGGAACGGACCTATCCAGGACTGGATGTCCGAGACAGCGATTTCCTGCGCATGCACCCCGACGCGGTGTGCCCCGGACCGCTCGCCGTGATCGGCAACTTCCCGTACAACATCAGCACGCAGATCGTCTTCAAGATCCTGGAACACCGCGATCGTTTCCCGGAAATGGTAGGCATGTTCCAGAAGGAAGTTGCCGATCGGATCTGTACCGGCCCGGGTAGCAGGACCTACGGGATCACGAGCGTCCTTGCTCAGGTCTGGTACGACATGGAGCTGCTCTTCAACGTGGAACGCGAGTCGTTCATACCGCCACCAGCCGTACGCAGTGCCGTGATGCGGATGACGCGGAACGCCGTGATGGAGATGCCCTGCGATGAGGACCTCTTCAAGCGGTTGGTGAAGACCGCGTTCAACCAGCGGAGGAAGACATTAAGCAATGCCTTGAAGGGTTTCCGCGAGTTGCCCAAAGGGGTACCTTCGGAATACGCTGGCAAGCGGGCGGAGGAGCTGTCCGTTCAGGACTTCATCGCGCTCACTCTAGCCTGCGAAGGCTAGCCCTGCCCTCGGCATCTTCGTAGCTTCGCGCCCGCCTGCCGAAGCGCATGGCGGCTACGAAACTTCCCGGCCGACACCATGTCCCTCGACCTCACACGCACCCAACTGGATACGCTTCGCGATGACGTGGAGCAAGGCCGCGATTCGGCCATCCAGGCGTTGCTGAAGGACCTGCACCCGGCGGACATCGGTGCGATCATCGACCAACTGCAGCTGGATGATGCGGTCTACGTGTACCGGCTGCTGGACAGCGAGGTGGCGGCGGAAGTGCTGCTGGAGCTGCATGAGGAGCTTCGCGAAGACCTCCTGAACTCGCTCACGAGCCGCGAGATCGCCGAGGACGTGCTCGAGCACATCGACTCGGACGACGCGGCCGACGTGATGGCCGACCTGAGCGAGGACAAGCAGCGCGAGGTGATCGCCTTGCTCGATGACCCCGAACATCGGGAGGACATCGAGGAGTTGCTCACCTATGCGGAAGGTACGGCGGGTGCGCTGATGGCGAAGGAACTCATCAGCGTGCGCACCGACTGGTCCGTGGCCCGCGCCATCGTGGAAATGCGGCGGCAGGCCCAGGAGGTGGACCATGTCTACACCGTTTATGTGGTGGACAAGGACGAAAGACTCTGCGGCATCCTTCCCTTGAAGGATCTCCTCTTCAGTGCGGAAAGCACACGCACCCTGATCAAACACATCGCCGAGACCGAAGTGTTCTCCGTGACCACCGACACGGATGTGGAGGATGTGGTGCAGCGGATGAAGAAATACGACGTGGTGGTGCTGCCCGTGGTGGACAAGAGCGGCGCGTTGGTGGGCCGCATCACGTTCGATGACGTGATGGACGTGATGAGCGACGAAGCCACGGAGGACTACCAACTGGCCAGCGGTATCAGCGAAGACGTGGATGCCACGGACAGTCCGCTGGTGCAGGTGCGCGCGCGCCTGCCTTGGCTGCTCATCGGATTGGCGGGCGGGATCGTCACCTCGCGCATCATCGCGCAATACGAGGAACAGCTGCGCATCGACCCGACCATGGCGTTCTTCATGCCCTTGATCGCGGCCACGGCAGGCAATGTCGGTGTACAGTCGTCGGCCATCGTGGTACAAGGCCTGGCCTCCGGAAGCATGGTGAACGTGAACCTGCTCACACGGATGTGGAAGGAACTCCGCGTGGCGCTCCTGACGGCCCTGGTCTGCGGGGTGGCCATCTTCGCCATCAACTTCGCCTTGGAACAGACCCAGGCGCTCACCTATACCGTGAGCATAGCGCTCTTCACCGTGATCCTCACCGCGGCCATGTTCGGCACCGTGATCCCGCTGCTCCTCGATCGACTGAAAGTGGATCCGGCACTGGCCACCGGACCTTTCGTCACGACGCTCAACGACATCTTCGGCCTCCTCACCTACTTCACGGTGGGGCACTTGATGTACGGTCTTCTCTCCTGAACATGCGTATCGGACTCGTGGACCCTGCTCATCCGGTGCTGCAACATCGCTTGGAAAAGGCTGGACACACCTGCGTCGCGCTGCACGTACTGTCCGGCAAGGACCAGGAGCTTGCACGACCAACGCTGGAAGGCATCGTGGTGCGCAGCAGGAGGATCGATGCTGCGTTCATGGATCAATGTCCCAAGCTGCGTTTCATCGCGCGGGTAGGCGCGGGTCTCGAGAACATCGATGTGACCCATGCACGGAAGAGAGGCATCGCGGTGCTCAACTCGCCTGAGGGGAATCGCGATGGCGTTGGGGAATCTTGCGTGATGCTGTTGCTCGCCCTGATGAAGTCCTTGGTGCCGGCCAACATGTCCGTGCGCGCCGGTCTTTGGCCCCGCGAAGCACTGCGCGGCACCGACCTGAGCGGGAAGACGGTGGGCATCATCGGCTACGGACAGATGGGATCCTCGTTCTCGGAGAAGCTCGTGGGGTTCGGTGTCCGTGTCCTTGCCCATGATAAATACAAGACCGGATTCGGTCACGGCAATGTGCAGGAAAGCCGCTTGGAAGACCTGTTGCACGAGAGTGATGTGATCAGCTTGCACCTTCCGTTGAACGAAGAGACCAAGCACTACACCGATGATCGCTTCTTCGCTAGCCTCCAACGCCCAGTCTGGTTCCTGAACACTTCCCGTGGCGGCGTGGTGGACACGAAAGCCCTGCTCGACGCGGCAGACCGAGGCCGTGTGATCGCGGCCGCGTTGGATGTGCTCGAATTCGAGCGCCCCGAACTCGACGGACTTGACCGCTCAAAAGACCCGGATACGTTCGACCGCTTGCTTCGCCATGATCGGATCCTACTGACACCTCATATCGCCGGTGTGACCCACGAAGGAAAATACAAGATGGCCGACGTCCTCGCCACCAAGATCATCGCCCTCTTCCCGCATGCTACGACCTGAACTTCCCACGCTACTTTGTGTTCTATTGCTCTCCGCCTGCATGCCCCAGAAGAATCTCCATCCGGATGTACACGGTCACCGCGGCTGTCGGGGATCGCTGCCTGAGAACAGCCTACCCGGATTCCTCAAGGCCACCGAAATAGGGTGCGATTACCTGGAGATGGACGTGGTGATGAGCGGAGATGGTAATCTGGTGGTCTCCCATGAGCCGTGGATGCGTCACGACATCTGTACCGCGCCGGACGGAGGCGCGATCACACTCGAGAACGAGCGCGACCACAACATCTACACGATGTCGCTCGCCGAGATCCGCGCTTACGATTGTGGGTCGCTGGAACATGCCGAATTCCCCGACCAGGATACACGACAGACTTCCAAGCCCACGCTGGCACAAGTGGTGGGCACCGTGGATGAACATGCCATGCTTAGCGGTGTCGCGGCTCCCTCCTTCAACATCGAAGTGAAGAGCGACCCGGAACTCTACGGTACGCACCAGCCCGACCCACGCACCCTGGCGCTTGCCGTGATCAACGAATTGGATGCCCTTGGAGTGACCGACCGCTGTGTGATCCAATCATTCGACCCAGCGATCCTCGAGGTCTTCCATACGGAACGGGACGACATCACCCTCGCCTTCTTGGTGGAAAGGGAGGGAACCTTGGCGGATCATCTGGCCCGGTTGACCTTCGTGCCCGCCATCCTGAGTCCGCACCATAGCATGGTGGATGAACGTCTGTTGAACGACATCCGCGAGAAGGACATGGAACTGATCGTGTGGACGGTGAACGAGCCGGAGGACATCCGCCGCATGCTCGACCTCGGCGTGGACGGTATCATCAGCGACTACCCCGAGCGGGTGATCGATCTGGTGGAGAACCGGGATTGAGGCTCAGCCAAGGAGAGCCGCCACATGTGATCCGAAGGCATCGAGGTCTGCATTCCACTCGGCCGTCCGCATCGGTGCGTCGGTGGCGAGCAGACGCAATACCAACACCTCACACCCCGGATCCAAGCTGAGCAATTGGGGCTTCAGGGTGCGCACCACGCGCTGGACCTTCTCGTGGTCGCCACGTGCTTGCGCTTCATGCAAGGCTGCCAGCCGCTCCGGTGCTTGCTTGCGGAACATGGCCACCACCATGGGATCCACGACAAGTGGTGACTCGGGGATGGGCGCGATGGCTGGATTCTCCTCCACCGCCACAGCAGGCACGACCGGTGGTACAGGTATGGCGATCTCACGCACCCGGTTCTGGTACCGTTCGGTCAACCCGGAAACTTCAGCACGCAAGGCCGCAACTTCCTCGCGATGGCGCTGAAGCAAGCTTCGGTTCTTGAACAGCACGACCACCAGGACCGTGATGGCCAGGACGAGAACGGCCAGCCCCACCCACATCCACGAATCGGCATTCTCCTGGGCCTCGCTCACGCGGTCCTCGGCATCGCGCAAGCGCGCCTCGCTGGCTTTGGAGAGGCTGTCGCGTTCGGCAGCAGCCAAGCGCTCCAACTCCGCGAGCCGAGTAATCCCAGCTGAAATCTCCGCCGCTTGCTGCGCGGCGCTTCGCTGAGCGAGGAGCATCGCTTCTTCATAGGCCTTGCGATGATCACCGCGTGCCGCCAATGTTCGTGCAAGCGCATCGTGGGCAGCGATACCTTCCTGCACAAGGCCGAGGCTGTCCGCCAATGCGGCTGCCTGCGCGTACAGATCTTGAGCGTCCTTCGGCTTGCTGATCGCGGCTAGGGCCATGCGGGCTTGGATCGCAGCCGTGGGATCACCTAACGAATCGGCCTTCGCG
>DAOORM010000005.1:9755-20737 GCA_035389265.1 Flavobacteriales bacterium
GGCTGCCCGGTGCTGGACCAGCTCCTCTTTGAGCGACCCGGAAGGCACAGCAGAGGACTGAGCCGGACTGAGCCCGTGCAGTAGAAGACAACCAATGACCACGAACACCACACGCGACCGGGCACTTGAGCGGACCATGCTGCGAAACTACTCGTGGATCAACGCGGTTTGGTCACGAATCGTGCGGTGACCCGGCTGCGTTGTTCGATCAGCACCTCCTTGCCCATTAAGAGCTCCGTGAGGGTGGCCTCGTCGAAATGGCGAACCGTGAGCAGCTCGCAGCCGTCGTTGTAGCGGACCTCATACTCCTTGCCCAATGCCTCGATCAGGTCCCGTGAACGTGGACTGTCGTCGACGACCACGGTGAAGGCCACGGCGCTGTTCTGCATAAGATCGATGCGCACGTTGCGTTTGGCGAAGAGACTGAAGATGGCGCCAAGGTTCTCCTCCACGATGAAGCTGAGGTCGCGGGGCGTGATGCTGATGAGCAGCTGGTTGGGCTTGACGATGAACGACGGGATCAGCGTATCGTGATCAGTGGCCTCGCTGATGACACTACCCGGCGCGCTGAGTTCGATGAACGAACGCACATACAAAGGGATGTGCTTGCGTTGCAGGGGCTGCAAGGTGCGCGGGTGGATGACGCTGGCACCGAAATAGCTGAGCTCGATCGCTTCCTTGTAACTGATGTGTTCCAGCAAGCGCGTGTTGGGGAATCGCTTCGGATCCGCATTGAACATGCCAGGAACATCCTTCCAGATGGTGACGCTCTCGGCATCCAGTGCATACGCGAAGATGGCGGCGCTGAAGTCGGACCCTTCGCGTCCAAGGGTCGTGGTATCGCCATCTTCCGTGCGGCCGATGAAGCCCTGGGTGATGATCCGCACGGGGCCATGCTCGAACGATGGCAGGTGCTTCTCGCAGTTGTACGCGAGCATGTCCCACTTCACATTTGCCGCCCGATGACGCTCATCCGTGGTGATGATGGTTCGGGCATCGACCCACTGGTTCGTGATCCGTACTCCGTTCAAGTGCGCGCTCACGATGGTGGTGCTCCATAGCTCCCCGAACGCGACGATCATGTCGTAGTAGTGATCGACGTCGAACGTTACCGGTTGCGTCAACAAGGCGCGCAGTGCGTGGAACAGATCCTCCAAGGCCACGCGGGAAGGCCCATCATCCGGAGCCACTTCGCGCAAGATGCCGAAGTGCAGGTCCGCAAGCAAATCCACCTTGGGCAAGGCATCTCGTCCATCGACATATGCCCATACCACCTCCTCCAAGGCATTGGTCGTCTTGCCCATGGCGCTCACCACGACCAGCACATCATCCAACGCGAAGTGCTTAAGCACCTCCGCTACGTTGCGCACTCCAGCGGCATCCTTGACGCTGGCCCCCCCGAACTTGAAGATCTTCATTCCCCCCCGTTTGAATTCGCGGCGCGAAGATGCGGAACAACAGCCATGTCCGTCCAAAGACTATCGGTCAGTGGTCAATGCGACGAGCGCGTCCTTCTCCAGCGAACCGTTCCACCACTCCTTGGCATAGTTGGCACCGAACCGGTCGTAGAACCGTTGGGCATCCACGTTCCAATCGAGCACCTGCCAAAGCATGCCGCTGTAGTCCTTCTCCACAGCATAGGCCGCGCATTGCCGGAAGAGCTTCTCACCGATCCGCATGCCCCGCGCGCTTTCGGTGACCACGATATCTTCCAGGTAAAGCCTGCGACCCTTCCAGGTGGAGTACCTTTCGTAGCAAACGGCCATCCCGACGATAACGCCTTCGGACTCGGCCACCCAGCCCACCCAGACGGGATCCGATCCGAAACCCGCATCTCGCATGTGATCCACGGTGACCGTGACCTCCTGTGGTGCGCGCTCGAACAGGGCCAGTTCATGTACGAGCTCGAGCATCCGGGGCACATCACGCGCTTCGGCGCGGCGAATGACGTTGTTCATGCGCACAAAGGAAAGGCCGCCGCATCTTTGCACCATCGCCTCCGCTAAAGCACCGGCGAGCAACACATGGCCGAGATCAAGACCCTTTCCGAGTTCATCGTCGAACGTCAAAGCGAATTCACCGGTGCGACTGGTGATCTGAGCTCGTTGCTCACCGCCTTCCGCTTGGCGGCCAAGATCGTGAACCGCGAGGTGAACAAGGCCGGCTTGATGGCCGATATACTAGGCGCGGAAGGCACCGAGAACGTGCAGGGCGAAGCTCAGCAGAAGCTCGACGTTTATGCCAACAACCTCTTCATCCGCATGATGAAGACCCAGGGTGCGGTGTGCGCCGTGGCCAGCGAAGAGAACGACGACATCGTCCACTTCGACAATGGCGGCAAGTACGTGGTTACGATGGACCCGCTGGATGGCAGCAGCAACATCGATGTGAACGTGAGCATCGGCACCATCTTCAGCATCTACCAACGGGTGAGCACGGGCCCCAAGGCCACGCTCGAGGATTTCCTGCAACCGGGTAGCGCCCAAGTGGCAGCTGGCTACATCGTTTATGGAAGTAGCACCATGCTCGTTTACAGTACCGGACACGGTGTGAACGGCTTCACGCTGGACCCAAGCATCGGCACCTTCTGCCTGAGCTATCCGAACATGAAGACACCCGCCGACGGCAAGATCTACTCGATCAACGAAGGCAATTGGTTCGAGTTCAGCGATGGCGTGCGCACTTACATCGATGCCTGCAAGCGCAAGAAGATGAGCGCGCGTTACATCGGCAGTTTGGTGGCCGACTTCCACCGCAACCTCTTGAAGGGCGGCATCTACCTGTACCCCGGTACCGAGAAGGCACCGAACGGGAAGCTGCGTCTGCTCTACGAAGCGAATCCGCTCGCCTTCTTGGTGGAACAAGCCGGCGGCAAGGCCACCGATGGCACCAAGCGCATCCTGGACCTCAAACCCACGGAGCTGCACCAGCGCTGCCCGCTGTACATCGGCAGCAGCAACATGGTGGATGCCGCCATGACGAGCTAGTCCACCAACACGTCCCGCACCCGTGCGTCGCCTGCTCCCCTTCCGAACAGCCGGGTGGGTGTTGATCGCTCTCCTTGGGGCGGCTTGTGTTTTCCAACTCTTCGTGTTGGCTGGTTTCATTCCGACAGAAATGGTCTGGGGTGGAAGACTGGCCAATGCGGAAGAACGTACCGTCGGAGCGACCGTCTCGCTGTCCACATTGATCCTCATGATCAGCGTGGTGGTCCTTCGACTGAAGGCGTCCAGCGTGCGGGGGCAGATCATAGGTCGTTATGGAGCCTGGGCCATGGTGCTCTTGTTCGCATTGAACACGGTGGGCAACCTGTTCGCCCTGGACCAACGGGAGACGTGGATATTCACGCCCATCACCGCCCTTTCGGCCTTACTGGCTTGGCGTGTTGCCTTGGGGGAAGGGAAGTCTTGATCCCAGCGTCCTTGGATCGTTCAATTGCGATCGGATCACGATCTTCGACCACCTGATCAACTCTCCCATGATCTACCACAAGAACCACCGTGTATCGTTCGTCGCGATGCTTTGCTTCGCTGTTTGCGCAGGCCTGAACAGTTGTTCACCAACCCCTCAAGAGTCCAAGCCGGAGGAACCACAGGCCATGGCTGTCGCAGTGGACCAGATCGAACGCGGCAAATACCTCGTGGAGATCATGGGGTGCAACGATTGCCACTCGCCCAAACTGATGGGACAGAACGGGCCGTACCTGGATCCTGACCGTGTGCTGAGTGGCTACCCTGCCGACCGACCGCTGCCACCGGTGCCCGCGAATGCCGAGGCCTGGGCCTTGATGACCATGGACCTGACCGCCGCCATTGGTCCTTGGGGCACGACGTTCGCGGCGAACATCACCAGCGATGAGAGCGGCATCGGCAACTGGACCGAGGAACAGTTCGAACGTGCGCTGAAGAAGGGCTTGTACAAAGGCTTGGAAGGCTCGCGCCCACTGCTACCGCCCATGCCGTGGCAGAACTACGTGAACATGAGCAAGGAGGACGTGAGCGCAGTGTTCGCCTATCTGAAGAGTACCAAGCCCGTGGCCAATTTGGTGCCTGCACCTATAGCACCCGGTGGGCCTGTCCAGTAAGCTTCGATCAAGTAGCGATCAGCCTATCGCGTTCAGGGCTATTCCACCAAGAGCTGGCTCAACAAGGCGCGTACCGCCAGGTGTTCAGCCCACGTGGAGATCCGGTACTCGGTACGCGCCGTGAAGTTGATCACGCGGCCCAGATCGTCCGTGACGCCGAATGCGACAGGCCGGCCTCCACTGAAAGCCATGGCCACGTGGGAAAGCCCGGGCAACGCGCCGTAGGTATGCCGTTGTGGACGGTATTCGGCCATGGCCTCGCGCACCACCTCCAGTTCGGAACCTTTCAGGGTGCGATGTGTGGCTTCCTGCTGATGCAGCTGCCACGCCAACGCATTGGCTCTTGCCGATGAGTAGGTGCCCATCGGAACACGCTTGTACACATGGATGCTGTCCATAGGCTGCGCGGAAAGAGCGAGACTGAGCAACACCGGGATGGCCAACGCGAAGGATCGCATGGCACAAAGGTACCGGCGGGAAGTGCGAGTTTGCCGCGTGGGATCGTAGCAGCGCGCCGCCGGGTCTTGCGGCGGACGCAGAGTACAGCGCAGACCCTGCGTGGCGATCGGCAAGCACGACGTCCGTACCATGGGGAGTGCCGCGCGGCAATGATGGTGGTGGATAGCCGCGAACCGTTCCGACCTTTGATCGAACCATGGGCACGGAGCCGTGTACTGCATGCACGAACTCCCTTCCCACAGCCCTAGAGCTCCCGCATGATCGCTACTGCTCAAATCACCTCTTCAGTAAGCCGTCAGGAACTGTTGACACCGATCTAGACGAGCAGCGAACTCCCCGGGGCAGAAATTGGCCTAGGATCTGGTCTGTCTCGCGATCGAACTTCAAGCATCCCCCACTAAAGCCTGAACTTTACATCCATGTCCCTGCGAACCACGCTCCTCTGCATCCTCTTCCTTGGTGCGATCACGCTACCCATTCAAGCCCAGCAATGGCAGTTGGTCGCGCCCATCAGGGACGACGACCGGTTGGGAGACATGAAGATGATCGACCCGGTGACAGGCTTCATGATCGATGACCAGCACGGTGGCATCTTTTCCACGCGCGACGGAGGCGCGCATTGGGACCGCAAAGCGAACAACTTCGGCGCCGTCGGCATGCCCCGTGCCTTGTGGATGTGGGACGCACAACGCGGGGTGATCGCTGCGAACGGTGGCAGGATCTATCGCACCAACGATGGCTTCGACAGTTTCCTGCCGACGGTGACGATCATCGGTGTGGCGATCGGTAATTGCACGGCGATCCATTTCGTGAACGATACGCTTGGATTCGTCGGGACCTCCACCGGCAAGATCTTTCGCACCGAGGATGCGGGCTTGACCTGGACCCTGCAGAACAGCGGCATCACCGCCCAACTCGAACGCTTCTTCTTCGTGGATGATCAACTCGGTTTCGCCGTGGCCGCGCAGTACATCCTCCGCAGTACCGATGGTGGAAGCACGTGGGAGCAATTGCCCACGCCCGAGTTGGTGAACATCAAGGACCTTCACTTCTGGGATGCCCTGAACGGGATCGGCGTAGGCGCAGTAGGCGTGATCCTGCGCACCGTGGATGGTGGCGATACCTGGTCTTCGATCACCTCCCCGACCACGTATACCATGAACGATCTCGAGGTGCAAGGCAACACGTTGATCGACTGTGGTGCATTGAGCCGCGTCATCCGCAGTACCGATGCAGGAGCCACTTGGACGGTGCAAATCTCCGACAACCGCGAACGGCATTCACTGAGTTTCACACCGGCAGGTGTGGGCCTGATGGGAGCTTCTGGGTACATATACCGTTCGCTGGACATGGGTGCAACGTGGAACATCGTACACCTGGGCACACCGAACAGCTTGACCAGAATGAGCTTCGCGAATGACCAGATCGGGGTGGTCGCCGGCAGCACGGAAGGCGTGCGAACGATCGATGGCGGAAGGCACTGGGTCGCATCCGATGTCATCGGCCTTGGAGTACATCTAAGGCCTGATGGCGCGGGTTCCTCGGGCGGTGGTCTCGGCGTGAATACGCATACCAGCGATTTCTACGCAACGGTCCAGAACGGACCTTCAGGATCGCGACCTCAAGTGGTGATACGCTGCACGCAGTCCTTCTCGCCCACCACCTACATCGTTGCCGGTGGCAATTTGAATGGCGGGTTCTACCGGACCACGAACGGTGGCAGCAGCTGGACATACACACCCGCTGGCAACCCATATGACATGTACTTCCCAACCGAAACCACCGGATACGCCGTCGGCGAAGGAACCAGTGTTTACAAAACAACGGATGCCGGCATCACATGGACCGATCTTGGGCCACTAGTGAGTGCAGGACAGGTCTCGCTCTTCTTCCTGGATGAACAGCGCGGGTGGACAGGACTTCATAGAACCACGGATGGCGGGCAAACATGGACCCTCATGAGCGGTACCCCACAATCCACAGTGGCCATTATTTTCACAGATGCCGACACGGGCTATGCGGTCGCGTCATCCGGGCAGACCGTGCGAAGCGTGGATGGTGGAATAACGTGGGACAACAACTATATCTCCGAAGTTCCGAATGCGTCCTTCAGCGATGCGGCCTTCGTGGATGGCACATTGATCGGTGTCGCGAACGGCGGCGATATCTTCCGGGCGCAGATCGGCTGCCCGGAGACCGCGTTCGTGCCAGCGATCCAGCAGGTCGGCACCTACCTCTGCGCTCACACCTTCGGCACGGCGCAGTGGTTCCTGAACGGTGAGCCCATTCCGGATGGCAACGACCTATGCGTGGAGGCCGCCTCACCAGGCAACTACCATGTGGTCGTTACCGAAGGCCCTGGTTGTGTTTCGGCGCCATCGGCCACCGTGCAGGTGATCACCACAGCCGTTGGGGCTAACACGATCGAAGACCTGCGCATCGCACCGAACCCGACAACTGATATCCTGCGCATTACGCGCACCCAAGGCACAGCAGCGGAGATCACGGTGTTCGATACACAAGGCCGCACCGTGCTGCGTGACCGCGTGATCGACACCACGCACCACCTCGATGTCCGCGCGCTGAAACCGGGCATCTACATACTGCGGATCAATACCGGGAACGACATCCAAAGCACACGCTTCGTGAAAGAGTGATGAAGTCCGCGCTGGCTAACGACCTCCTCCTCTTACATGGGGATGTCGGTAGCACCGAACTGACTGCTGGTCCGCTGTAGAGAGCGTTGAACAAGGCGGGTTTCAAGCTTCATCTGCACATAGAGCAACAGGCCTTGGAACCCAGAGGTGCCACCGGTCGGTAGTGCGACCTAACGGTTACGCTTGCGCCGACCGACGAGGCTCTGTCTCAAGGCAGAGCCACGCGGGAGCTGCCCGATGATCATGACCGATGCACTCGGGTGTACCAGCGCGCTTACGGGTGCAGTTTGGCAGACCTACCGGCAGGTCTTCACCTGGCGCGCGTCCAGGATCCCCTGGGCGTGGAGGTCATCCGGCTGCTGAAGGAGTGAGAACCAGTCGCATTAAGGCCGTGTGAAGCGACTGTTTCACGATCGGTACTTGGTCTTTCGCAGGTTCTGTGCAACTTCGTGCCTACCCGGACGAACCATCGTCCGGCCTCACGAGCATGAAGCGTACGGTACGTGCCCCGGAAGACAACTCCACCGGAACACCCTTCACCCCCGGTGTGGAAGCCGGCGGGTTCATTTTCATCAGCGGTCAGATCTGCCAGGTCTTCAACACCAAACAGCTGAAGAAGGACAGCATCGCGGAGGAGACCCAGCAGGTGATGGAGAACCTCGGTGGTGTACTGAAAGGTGCTGGCTTAGGCTACGAGCACTTGGTGAAATGCACCATCTACATCACCAACCTGCAGTACTACGCGGAGGTGACGCGCGTGTACCAGACCTTCTTCACGCAAGGTGATCCACCGGCTCGTGAGACCGTAGGCGTACACGAGCTCCCACGCGGCGTGAACGTGATGATCAGCGCCATTGCCGTTCGCGGTTGATGAGCGCGCACATGTGAACATCCGGGCGCACCACCCGCCGATCAGACCGGTTGGCGGAACAACTCCTGGATGCTCGTGAGTTGTGTGAGCTCGGTCTTGTTCGTGTGACCGTACGCGTCGGAGATGGCTGCTGCCGTTTCCAACACGAGCGCCTTCAAGGATGCATCGAAATGCCTGCCGTGATCGCGGTACGCATCCCTGAAACGCTGAAGTGCTTCGTTGGCGTCCACGTTGTTGTCGTTAGCATAGTCGAAGCTCATCGTGATATACTCCGCCGCATCCACACCGAACTCATCGCGGCTTGATTCGAACGGCATCCAGCGCTCCTCCACCAATCGTTTCAAGGCCTCCACTTCGACCTTGCGCACCTGGCCATCGCCGGCGGCTACGCTGTAGAAGAGGAAGCCCAGGTTCGTATAGATGTCCACGTAGGTCTCTGCAGTGCTCATACTTCAAAGCTAGTCCATGCGCCGGGGGAACCGATGACCATGGTCAGTCTTGATGAACGAACTTTGGCCTTACCCCATGGCCCTCACGACCTACCTCCTCCTCTTCCGCGGCGTAGGCGGCGCCACCAAACTGCCCGTTGGTCCCTTGAAGGAAGCCTTGACCAAAGCGGGCTTCAAGAACGCCACCACTTACATCAGCAGTGGGAATGCGTTGGTGCGGAGTGCGCTGTCGCGGGAAGAGACGATCGCCAAGGTGGCCGCCCTCTGCAAGAAGAAGTTCGCGTTCGACAAGGCCATCTTCGCTCCCACCGCTGCGGAATGGAAAGCTGTGATGGACAGCAATCCGTTCGTGAAAGCAGCCGCTACACCATCCCTGTTGCATGCCGCACTGTTGGAGGGTACGCCGACACCAGCAGCCATGAAAGCACTGCTTGCCGTAGCCGTGGAAGGCGAGCAATTGAAGGTGGTGAAGGGCGGTCCTTCTGAACTATTCGGAGGATACGACGTAGCCTACATCCATACACCGTCCGGCTTCGGAACCTCCAAGCTGGCCGCCAAATTCGACAAAGGCCTTGGCGTGGTGAACACCGCACGCAACTGGAACTCAGTGGTGAAGCTGCACGAATTGGCGCAGGAGTTGGAGAGGCTAGGTTGAACACTTGCTGTTCGACGGAAAGCCTCCGACTTCACGGACCTGCCTGCATAGCCACCATTCAGGGACGCGCATCCCCACTCTCCTTGCCTTCAGCGATCTTCTCTGCAGTCTCTTCGTGGTCCGCAGGCGTGGCTTCCAAGGCCGCTGAATCGTCCTCCAAGCGCAACACGACGGACATGGAGATCGGGAAATGATCGGAACCCACGCCGCGCTCCACACGCATATCCACCAACCGGAAATGTGGACTCACGAAGAGGTGGTCCAACGGCCAGCGAAAGAACGGATAGTATGCGTGGAAGGTGTTGAACATGCCACGCCCCCGTCGTGGATCGAGCAACCCTGAGGTGCGCAGGAACAACCGTGTCGTGTGCGACCACGCCACATCATTGAGGTCGCCGCATACGATGACCGGATGTGGACAACCCCCGGCTTCCCGACCCACCATGAGCACTTCCGCATCGCGCTCGGTGCTCTCCGGATTCTCCTGCGGCACGGGCGGGGTCGGATGCAACCCGAACAATCGGATCAGTCGACCACGGTAACTGATGTCGACAATGATGGAAGGTACTTCCCGGTCGATGAGGTAGCGCACCTCCTGGTGTTCGATCGGCAGCCGTGAATAGAACAACAAGCCATAGGTATTGCCGAGCGGTACTTCAATCCGGTGCGGCCACTGCTCCATCGCATCCTTCAAGCCAGAGCGCCAACCCTCATCCGTTTCCAATAACAAGATGATGTCCGGGTCGCGATGATGCACCAACGCGGCCATGCGGTGGTACCGGGTATTCGTCTGAAGCACATTGCAGACCAGCAAGCGGAGGGGTCGCTCGCCCGGTGAAGGACTGGCGCTAGCCACCATCTTGGCACCCAGCTGTGTATAGGGGAACACCAGCCAGACCAGAAAACCGGCACATACGAGGAGCGCAATGGCCAACGCCAGGTCCACCACATCGAAGAGATCTCTTGACTGTGCCCCGATGAACAAGCCGAAGCCTACGAGCGCCAACTTTTGACTACGCGGGTAATCGAACACCCGAACGGTCCAATGGTCACTTCTGATGAACGGGACCAATACGGAAACGACCAACAGCCAGCCGAGCACACGGTAGGTCCAAAGCAAGATCTCCATCGGTCCGAATGCGCGTAGCCTGCGCGTGTGGTCGGGGTGAAGGTACTGCGCGGTAATGCGCGTTCCAGTCTACAGGTCGCCCGATAGCCCGTAACTGACGGAATGAACTTAACATACCCCACGAGCATGGTGATAGTTCCGATGGACCCGAGATCGGTATATCCTTGTTCAGCCACAGGTATAGACCTGCCACCATGAACGAGCGAGCAACACTACCGCCCTTTGTTAACGATTGGTTCCAAGGACAGGGCTTCAAGCAGGTACACTTCTCAGGTCCCATCGAACGCATCACCACGCTCAAAATGGGCCACTTGTTGGTGTACAAGCTCCGAGAACGGCCGGATCATTTCACCTTCTACAAGGAAGCTACCGGCGGTTCGTTGATCGTCTTCGAGGTTTCTTCGAAAGAGGGCAAGGTTCGTTACACCGGCTATTGCCCGCAACTGCTCTTCGGCATCTGGGAACGGAAGATGAGCTTCAAAGCGGATGCTGGCATGCTCGCCACTTACCGGAAGGAAGGCTTCGAAGTGGCGCAGCGTTTCAAACGGATGTTGGAAGAGCGGGGGCTGTGAGGGGTTCATCACCTGTCTGAAGAAGACAGGTGGACTGACCGTAGCTTTGCACCGTTCCCGAACCCGATGCCCGGAATTGCCGGTGTCGGGTTTCGGGCATTTTGGC
>DAOORM010000006.1:0-15526 GCA_035389265.1 Flavobacteriales bacterium
TCTTGGCGGCGTCCTTCTCGCACATGGCCGCCACCATCAGGCGGTAGCCCTTCGCGAGGTCTTCATCACCGGCGCTCACGGCTGGCCCGAGGAAGTTGCGGTAGTGGTTCAGGCACGATTCCGCGGCCTGGAAGCCGAGGTCCTTCTCCAGCACCTTCAAGGTTGGTTTGGCCAGGAAGGCGTTGAGGCGAGCGCGGTCCGTGAGCACGCTGGTCTTGAATAGGGCAGCGGCCCAAGCATCGAAGTCGCCTTTGAATTTCTTCTCGATGGAGGCCATCACGGTCGGTTGCAGGTCGCGCTCCACATCGCTATGGATGAGGCTGAACATCTGTGCGGTCACCTCCTGGTCGATGGCGGGCACGTAGTCCTTCCACAGTTCGTCGGCGGCGGCTTGTACACGGGCCACGGCGGCGGCCACTTTCGCGGCGTCCTTGGGGTCGGTGGCGAGCTGCATCTTCAAGCCGTACATGCGGAAGCCGAGCAGGATGGCTTCGCTGCCGAAGGCGCCCTCCTGCATGTACACGTTGGCCTTCTCGAATTTCGCGCGCTCCTTGTAGCCGTTCTCCAGGTCGGTGAGGATGCTGCCGTACTTGGCTTTGCGACCGGCATCGGCGTTCACCCAGGCCATCAGTTCAGCCTCCTGCTGCTTCTTCTTGTCTTCCACCTTCAGGCGCTTCAAACCGCGGCTCTGGCCGATGAAGTACTTCCAGTAGTTGCTCACCTGCGCGTATTTGCTGGCGTACTTGATGCGCGTGGCGGGGTCCTTGTCCATGTGCTCCTGGTAGATGTCCAGCTTGGCACGACGCACCTTCACGCGGCTGGGGAATTCCTGCTCCAGACCAAGGCGCACGCCGTGGCTGCTGAGGAAGCGATCCGTGCTGCCGGGGTAACCCATGATCATGGCGAAGTCGCCTTCCTTCACGCCGCTGGTGCTCACCGGGAAGTGGTGCTTCGGCTTGTAGGGGATGTTGGTTTCGCTGGGGTCGGCGGGCTCACCGTCCGGACCGGTGTACACGCGGAACATGCAGAAGTCGCCGGTGTGGCGCGGCCACATCCAGTTGTCGGTGTCGCCGCCGAACTTGCCGATAGCGCTGGGCGGCACACCTACCAAGCGCACGTCGCGGTAGGTCTTGTAGTGGAAGAGGTAGAATTCGTTGCCCTCGAACATCACCTTGAATTCGGTGCTGAGGCCGTTCTCCTTGCTGCTTTCGCCGATAAGCTGCTGGGCGATCTCGCCGATCTTGGCGTCGCGCGCTTCCTCGGTCATGTCGGCGGTGATCTGGACGTTCACCTTCTCGCTCACATCATCGATGCGCACGAGGAAGCTCACGCTGAAGCCAGCGGCCAGCTCATCCTTGCGGGTCTTGGCCCAGAATCCGTCGGTGAGGTAGTCGTGCTCCACGCTGCTGAGGCTCTGCACCGCATCGTAGCCGCAGTGGTGGTTGGTGAGGAACAAGCCTTCGGCGCTCACCATTTCGCCGCTGCAGAAGCCGCCACCCAGGCGCACGATGCCGTCCTTCAGGCTGCTCTTGTTGATGTCGTAGATGTCTTCGGCAGTGAGCTTGAAGCCCAGCTTCTGCATCTCCGCTTCGTTGATCTGCTTCAGTTTGTTCAACAGCCACATGCCTTCGTGGGCCTGCGTGCCGATGAAGAGGAGTGCTGCCGCGAGCAGCGAGAACGTACGCTTCATACTTGAGGGGTTCTGGTTGAGGGACGGCAAATGTAGGATCCCCTGCGGAAGGGGACCCCGGATCGGGGGTACAGCGCCGAGGCTGGGACGAACGGTTAGGCCTTATTCGGTCTTGGGCATTGGCCGCCACACCACCGGGTAGAGGAGACCTTCGGCGCGCTCGAAGAGCAACTTGAAGGACTCCGGAGCGCCGATGCGGGCTACTACGCGCTTGTCCTTGCCGTTGGCCACCAACCGCATGATGGAGCTGGGCAGGTCGGTGACGTCCCGGTCGTATTTGTCGTTGAACTGGTAGAAGCCGGTGCGCTCGGCATCTTCCAGGATCCGGGCGATGGTGTCCTGCCCGATGCGCGTGTGGTGCATGCCCTCCAGTTCCACATGGGAGCGACCCTCGAAGGTGGCGTAACCACTGCGGTAGACGTTGATGACGTACGCTTTGCAGGTGCCGAAACAGGGCGTGCGCTGCAAGGTGATCACGAGGCTGTCCGCTTTGGTGGCGCCGCCCAAGGTGGGTGCTTGGGGGGCTGAAGCCACCGGAGCATCACCGCCTCCAGAGGCCGTGGTGTTCTGCTTGGCGGCACAAGCGACCAACAGGAAGGGTAGGGCCAGGGCGATGAAGGTTCTCATGTCAGTGCGTTTACTACTACGAAGGTGCGGATCCCGTGCCAGACTAGGAAAAGGCGCACGTCCAGCTCATGCATATTGCATCGCCTGCCGAAGCCTAGGCGAAGGCATGGCCCCTTGCATTATTTCCTACGCGCCGCTTGCTGCTGCTTCTGCATGTCCTCCAGACGCTGCTGCCATTTGCTCTTCTTCTTCGGCGTCTTCATGTTCTGCACCAGTTCCGCGCGGATCTTGTCCTCGTTCACGAACCAGCTCTTCATCACCGTCATCTGCAGGATGCTGATCACGTTGGCCAGCAGGTAGTAGTAGCTCAGGCCGGAAGGCAGGCTGTTCATGAAGAACAGCATCATCACCGGGAAGAGGTACATCATCAGCTTCATGTTCGGCATGCCCTGTTGCGTGGGCATCTGCTTGCTGTTGATGGCCGTGTAGATCATGGTGCTGGCCGCCATCAGGATGGTGAACAGGCTCACGTGGCTGCCATAGGCCGGAATGCTGAAGGGAAGCGAGAGGATGCTGTCGTAGGTGCTCAGGTCATCGGCCCAGAGGAAGCTCTGCTGGCGCAGTTCGATGCTGGCCGGGAAGAAGCGGAACATGGCGTACAGCACGGGCAACTGCACCAACATGGGCAGGCAGCCGCTCGCGGGGTTCACGCCCGCTTTCCGGTACAGGTCCATGGTGGCCTGTTGTTTCTTCATCACATCGCCGTCCTTGTGTTTCTCGTTGATCACATCCATCTCCGGCTTCAGCAGGCGCATGCGGGCGCTGGAGACGAAGTTCTTGTAGGTCAACGGCATCAGCAGCAGCTTGATGGCGATGGTGAGGACCAGAATGATGATGCCGTAGTTCCAGCCCCAGCCGTCGAGCCAGTTGAAGATGGGGATCACCAACCACTTGTTCATCCACCCGAAGATGCCCCAGCCGAGGTCGATGATCTTGTCGAACTGGGCGATCTCCGTGCGGTTCAAGGTGCCGTAATGATTCGGCCCTAGGTACATCCGGATGGGCAGGTCCACCTTGGCGCCGCGCTCCTTCTCGAAGAAGAGCTTCGCGGTGTACCGCTTGGTGTGCGTGCTGTCTTCCAGCGGGGTGATGGCGATCTCCGATCCGCTGCTCGCGAATCCTTCGGTGCTCACCAGGCCGATGGTGAAGAAGTCTTGCTTGAAGGCCACCCAGTTGGTCTTGCCTTCGAGCTTCTTGCTGTCCTCGCTGCTTTCGCTCAGGTAGTTGCGGTCGTCGCTGAAGTACTTGTAGTACACCCCGCATTTCTGCAGTTCGCCCACCCGGTACTTCTCGTTGCTGAATCCAGTCAGGGTCCAGTTGAAAACGGTGTTGCGGGCATCCACCTCGTTCTCCAGGCCCACGAGCTCGGCACGAGTGTCCATGAAGTAGCCGGTGCTGTCCAGCTGGTAGGTGATGCGCACGAACTTGGCAGGGTCCGTGGTGGGGGCTTTGAGCACCACCCCGGTGTCGCCCAGCTTTTCAGCGGTGAAGAAGAGGTCGTTCGTGCTGATGTCCAGGTTGCCCAGGAAGAAGCGGAACTCGTAGTTGCCGCTGTCGGGGTCGGTCAGGTATAGCGGGGTTTTCCGAGAGGTCTGGTATTCCTTCAGGCGGATCACCGAGGGCTTGGCGCCATGGGTGTTGATGGCCACCTGCAGGCGCTCGTTCTCGATCACCACTTCCTGCGCGCTACCCGTGGAAGCCGCTTGGAAGATGCCGTAACGCTGGCCCTGCAACGCGCGCCGCACGCTGTCCGCGTTCAGCGTGTCGCCATTCACCACCAGGATGCTGTCGTTCGTGGCGGGTGCAACACTGCCGGAGTTGCCGGTAGTGGTCGCTTGGGCTTTGAGGGCCTCTTCGGCCTCGCGCGCTTGCCGCTCGATCTCCACGTTGGCCAAGCTGTCCTGTACCTGTTGCTGGCGGGCCTGCTCTTCCGGGCTGGGCATCGTGTACCAGGTGTACGCGCCCAGGATCGCTGCGATGAGGACGAAGCCGATGATCGAATTCCTATCCATTCGGGAACCGCCGGTGGTTCAAGGTGTTCGGCGGAAGGGCGGCAAAGATAGGATCCGGGGGAGAATGGCCTCCGCGAACACCGTCGGGTGCGGGTCGTGCCGGATGCTGTTGATGGGCATTCGCCACAAGGCATCGAGAACCTGCCGGACATCCGGAACAGCGAACGCCTACCTGCCGTTCGGAAGGATCAGGCCTGCTGCGCTGTCGCCTCCTCGTGCTTCACCGGCGTTCCGCCTTGCGTCATGGCGGCCTTCACGAAGTGTACGAACAAGGCGTGCGGCTTCATCGCAGTGCTCCGGTATTCCGGGTGGAATTGCACCCCCACGAACCACGGATGGTCCTTCACCTCCACGATCTCCACCAGTTTCGTCTGCGGATTCGTGCCTGTGGCCACCATGCCCGCTTTCTTGTACGCGTCCAGGTATTCGTTGTTGAACTCGTACCGGTGGCGGTGCCGTTCGGTGATGTCCTTGCGCCCGTAGACCTTGTACGCGGTGCTGCCCTCGGCGATCTTGCACGCATAGGCGCCCAACCGCATGGTGCCCCCCTTGTCGGAGATGGTCTTCTGCTCCTCCATCATGGCGATGACCGGGTGCTTGGTATCGGCGTTCATCTCCGTGCTGTTCGCATCCTCGTACCCCAGCACGTTCCGGCCGAATTCGATCACCGCCATCTGCATACCCAGGCAGATGCCCAGGAACGGGATCCTGTTCTCCCGTGCGTATCGGATGGCTTCGATCTTGCCCTCGATGCCGCGGTGTCCGAAGCCGGGCGCCACCAGGATGCCGCTCAGGCCGCCGAGGTGTTTCGCCACGTTCTTCGCCGTCAGCTTCTCGCTATGCACCCACTTGATGTGCACCTTGGTCTCGTTCTCCGCGCCCGCGTGCTCCAGCGCTTCCTTGATGCTCTTGTAGGCATCTTTCAACTCCACGTACTTGCCCACGAGGCCGATATGGACTTCGCTCTTCGGATGCTTGTAGCGCTGTAGGAAATCCTGCCAAGCGCTCAGGTCCACGTCCGGGTAGGCGTTGATGCCCAGTTTCTGCAGCACCACCTGGTCCAGTCCCTCGGCCTGCATCATCAAAGGCACGTCATAGATGGTGTCGGCATCGCGGCTTTCGATCACAGCGTTGGCGTCCACGTTGCAGAACAGCGCGATCTTCTCCTTCATGCCCTTCTGCATCGGATGCTCGGTGCGGCACACCAGCACATCGGGCTGTACACCAAGGCTCAGCAGTTCCTTCACGCTGTGCTGGGTGGGCTTGGTCTTCAACTCGCCGGTGGTGCCCAGGTAGGGGAGTAGGGTGAGGTGGATGGTGAGGCAGTCCTTGCCTTTCTGCCACTTCAACTGACGCATGGCCTCCACGTAAGGCAGGCTTTCGATATCGCCCACCGTGCCCCCGATCTCGGTGATCACGAAGTCGTAGATGCCCTTGCGCCCCAACGCCTGGATGTTGGCCTTGATCTCGTCGGTGATGTGCGGGATCACCTGCACCGTCTTACCTAGGTATTCACCGCGTCGCTCCTTGTTGATCACGTTCTGGTAGATCCGGCCGGTGGTGATGTTGTTGGCCTTGCTCGTGGGCACATCCAGGAACCGCTCGTAGTGGCCCAGGTCCAGGTCGGTCTCCGCACCATCCTCTGTCACGAAACACTCCCCATGCTCGTACGGGTTCAACGTGCCGGGGTCCACGTTGATGTACGGATCCAGCTTCTGGATGGTGACGGTGAAGCCGCGGGCTTGCAGCAACTTGGCCAAGCTGGCGCTGATGATGCCTTTGCCCAGGCTGGAGGTCACGCCTCCGGTCACGAAAATGTACTTGGTGGATCCCGTCATCACGCTGCGATCCATCCCTGAGTGGGAGAGGTGATCACGGGGTGTAAAGGTAAGGTGATCGCAGCCTTTACGGTGCGCTGTGGAAAAAGGCTGAGAACTCGTTCACGCGAAGGAACTTGTGAGTTCGTTGTTGACAGGCCTGTAGGAACCCGTCAAGTCGCCAACGGCTGCGAACCGATCGATGCGAACCCTCGAATTCGAACCGCTTGGCCGGTTAGAATTTGTAGCTCACCCCGAAGCTCGGCAGCAAGGGCAACTGGTCCACCCGTTCGAAACGCACGCGGTCGAAGTAGAAGATGTTCTGGCGGTCGTATGCGTTCGTCAAGCTCACATCCAGTTCCACCACCTGGTTCTCGTCCAGGCGCCAGGTCTTGGTCACGCCCAGGTCCAGGCGATGGTAGGTGGGCAGGCGACCGTCGTTCAACGGACCGAAGACGATGGCCAGGTCGGCATTGCCGGTGGTGTAGTCGTAGTTCACATCGCCGTTGTAGGCCGTGTTCCCATAGTAGCCTTGGGTCCTGGTGAAGGGGAAGCCCGAACCGAAGTTCCACCGTGCGTTCACCTTCCACGCTTCGAATTTGCCGAAGGCGTAGCTCGCCACCAGGTTCACGTTGTTCCGGCGGTCCCACACCGGGTTGTACGTGCGTGTGCCATCCCACCGGTCCACATACGTGTAGCTGTACACCGCCCAGAAGTAATAGTTGTTCTTCTCATACTTCAGTAGAAGGTCAGCACCGTACGCTTTGCCGCTCTCGATGATGTAGTCCTTCTTCAATTCATCCGGCTTGTCGGCGAACTCCTGGGTGTCGTTGAATAGTTTGTTGCGGTTCAGGTTGGTCACCTGGCGGAAGTCCTTCAGGTACACCTCGAAGTTGGCCGAGAATTCGTCGGTGATGTCGTACTCGAACCCAGCCACATAATGGTTGGCGCGCTGCAGTGGGTCCTTCACCTCGCGAACGTCGCCGTTCGATTCGATGAAGTTCCTGGGCAGGTTGTCCGGCGCGGACAGGAAGCCATAGAACAGGTTCACCACGTCGCGGTCGCTGTTGGCGGCCACCAGGTTCTGGCTGTAGCGCCCGCCCGCTGCTTTGAAGCGCAGGTCGTCCGTGATGTTCCACTTGAAGCCCAAGCGGGGTTCCGGACTGGGGACCGATAATGATGCGTAGTAGTGCAGGCGGAAGCCCGGCTCGATGATCACTTTCTTCCAGACCTTCTTGTAGGAGAAGTAGCCCGCGATCTCCGAGGTGTTCTGCTCCTGCTCGTACTCACGCCCCAAGCTGTTGAAGAAGGCGAAGTTCGTTCGGAAGCCGAGGAACTCCACACCATACCGGATCTCATCCTCCCGGTTGAAGACCTTGAAGTTCATCGCTCCGTTGAAGCCAGCGATCTCACTGGTACGCGGAGGCAGGTCTCCCTCGGTCAAGGCGATGTTGTAGTTCGAAGCGCTGAAGGTCCCATCGATGAGCACCGCCGACCCGGCAGGCACCAGCACGAAGTTCGTGCCCGCTCCCCAGTTGTTCCAGTTCAGGTCGCTCACCTGCCGGTATTTCACCCCATCGCTGAAGTTGAAGCCGAAGAGGTTGAATTTGCTGCCGTTCGCACCGTTGAAACTGAGCTTGCCATAAGCGTCGGTGAAAGTGAAGGGGAGGCCATCCTGCTGCACGTTCTCGTAGAAGACCTTGCTGCTCCGATCCAAGTAGCTGTGCCGTACGTTCATCAGGAAGGAACTGGAGCTACCACCGTCCTCCTTTTGCTTCTTCAGTGGACCTTCCAACAACACCTTGCCGGTGAAGGTGCTGGCCGCGACACGCCCGCTTAGACGCTTCTTGTTGCCATCGCGCGTGGTGATGTCCATGATGGAACTGATACGACCACCATGTTCGGCATTGAAGCCGGCCGAGTAGATGTCGGCGTTGCGGATGATGTCGTTGTCGAACACACTGAAGAGCCCGATGCTGTGGAAGGGGTTGTACAGCACCATGCCGTCGAGCATGGATTTGTTCATGATGGGTGATCCACCCCGGATGTAAAGCTGTCCGCCTTGGTCACCGGTGAAGATCACACCGGGCACCACTTGCAGGTATTGCGCAAGATCGGCCTCACCACCGATGGCAGGCATGCGTTCGATCTGGCGAGGGGTGAGTTTGGTCACCCCCATACGCACTTGGGTGCGTGCCTCCTGCTTTTCTCCGCTCACTTCGAATTCCTTGATCTGGATAGCGCTCTTGCTGAGGAAGAGCTTTTCCGTGAGGATCTGGTCGCGGGTGACAGAGATTGCCTTTTGTGCGGTGTCGTACCCGAGGAAGGTGACTTGCAAGGTGTAGCTGCCAGGCGTCACTTTACTGATGGAGTAATAGCCGTTCACGTCCGTAGCCGCACCGATGGTGGTGCCTTTGAGGATCACGTTGGTGAAGATGATCGGCTCACCGGTCTGTTTGTCGTATACGAACCCTCGGATGGTGCCCGTCTGGGCCATCAGGAGGGTCGGTAGGATAGCGAGTAGGAAGAGGAGGGATCGAAGGTTCCGGGACATGGTTTCCGTGCAGGGCGGCTAAGGTAGACGAACCGCCCCGTTAACCGAGTAGCCGTTCTATGTGCGACCGCTACCGTTGGTCGATGCGTCAAGCACCTTTCGTCCCGATCCGGTTCACGACATCACCTTGGCGAGCAACTCGCGCAACAGTTCGCCTTGGTCGCTGCCGTCGCCGCCCAGACCCTTGCTCCGCAGGTCGAATTGGCGCAGGTGGCGCTGCACCTCCACGAGTTTCCCGAGCGGGTAGTTCTTGGCCTGTTGCACGTAGTCCTTCACGAAGAAGGGGTTGACCTTCAGCTCCGAAGCAAGCTCGGACTGACTCTTGCCCGCGCACGCATGTACCACGGCCAGCTTGCTGAAGTAGGTGTTCAAAAAGCCCAAGGTCACCACCAACGGATTCTCCTTGGGGTCGGCCGCGAAGTGATTGGCGATCTGTTGCGCCTTTAACGCATTGCGGCTTCCGATTGCGTTCTGCAGTTCGAAGACGTTGTAATCCTTGCTGATGCCCACGAAGCGCTGGATGATCTCGCTGGTGATGGCACCGCCTTCTTCCGTCACTAAACACAGCTTCTCCACTTCCTTGATGGCCTTGGAAAGGTCGGTTCCCAAGTGGTTGGCTAACAATGTCGCCTCTGCGCTGCCCAACCGTCGTTTCTGGTTCTTCGCGAAGGTGATGAGCAGGTCGGGCAGCTTGTCCTCTCGCACTTTGTCGCTCAAGAAGACCTGTCCTCCCCCTTTTTGCGCCGACTTCAGGATGCTCTTGCGCCCATCGATCTTCTTGTGCTTGTAGCAAAGCACCAAGACCGTGGTGGGGGTTGGCTTCAGCAGGTAGTTCTCGAGTTTCTCCACTTGGTCGATCCGCCAGTTCTGCAACTCGCGCACCACCACCAACTGCCGCTCGGCCATCATGGGAAACCGAAGGCACGTGTCCTTCACGGTGTCGGGGTCGCAATCCCTGCCGTACAAGATGGTCTGGTTGAAATCGCGCTCGTGTTCTTCCAACGCGAGCCGTTCCACTTCGGATGCGATACGGTCGATGAAGAAGCCTTCTTCGCCGTGCAGCGTGTACACCGGCTTGAATTTACCGCCCCGTAGGTCGGTCATGATCTTCTTGTAGTCCTCCAACGTGCTCATTCGAAGCGCAGGTGCTTCACCGAACGCCCTTCGTTGATGATCTCGCGTAACGCATCGATGCCAAGCCGCACATGCATCTCCACGAAGGAGCCTGTCACCTTGGCGTCGCTGGCACTGGTCTTGACCCCCTCGGGCACCATGGGCTGGTCGCTCACCAGCAACAACGCACCCGTGGGGATCTCGTTGGCGAAGCCGGTCATGAACAAGGTGGCCGTCTCCATGTCGATGGCCATGGCCCGGATCATCCGCAACCGCTCCTTGAACGGCTCGTCGTGCTCCCACACCCGCCGGTTGGTGGTGTACACGGTGCCGGTCCAGTAGTCAAGGTCGCGGTCGCGCACGGCTCCGCTCACCGCCCGTTGGATCATGAAGCTCGGCAGGGCCGGGACTTCCGGTGGGAAGTAGTCCGTGCTGGTACCCTCACCACGGATGGCCGCGATGGGGAGCACCAGGTCGCCGAGTTGGTTCTTCCGCTTCAAACCGCCGCACTTCCCCAGGAATAGCACGGCTTTCGGTTCGATCGCGCTAAGCAGGTCCATGGTGGTGGCCGCCATCGGACTGCCCATCCCGAAGTTGATCATCACCATGTCCTCGGCCACGGCCACCTTCATGGCCTTGTCGCGCACCGGTATGGTGGCGCCCGTCTGCTGGCAGAAGATGTCGAGGTAGTTGTCGAAGTTGGTGAGCAGCACATGGGACTTGAAGGCCTCCAAGGGCAGTCCGGTGTAACGCGGAAGCCAGTTGCTGACGATCTCTTGTTTCGTGCGCACTTTTGTGTGGTGAAGTCCCTTTCAATGCAAGCGTTGGACTTGCCGGACCATGGTGTCAAAACTAAGCATGGGGCCGCTGGTATCACCGTGTTCGATCCCGTGCGCCGACGTTGGGTGGCCCTAACCCCGGAAGAGTGGGTGCGCCAGCACGTGATCAACCACCTTGTCCACGACCTCGGCTGCCCGGCCAGTTTGCTTGCCGTGGAGACCAAATTGGTGCTGAACGGGATGACGAAACGCGCGGATATCGTGCTTTACGACCGAACCGGTACCCCGCTAGCCTTGGTCGAATGCAAAGCACCAGGTGTGACCGTGGGGCAGGCCACCTTTGAACAAGCCGCGCGTTACAATGTTATCTTCAAAGTGCGTTACCTCCTCGTTACCAACGGTTCCAAACATTATTGCTGTGCGGTGGACCATCAACGCGGCTCCGTGGATTTCTTGACCGCCCTTCCTTCATTCGAACGTATGGAGGCGGGCTCGACTCCCTAATTTTGAGGACATGATGAAACGGTACCTTACTGTGGTCCTGATGCTCGCCAGCATCACCACCACCTTCTCCCAGTACAAGGAGAAGATGGACCTGCAACTGCAGCATTTCCTCGCGCATGGTTCAGAAGGCGTGGGCGAAGTGAGCCTGTTCATCCACGGTGATGCAGCGGCCATTTCCGAGGCCGTGCGTTCCCATGGAGGACGCGTGACGAACCAACGGGCGAAGCTTGTCTCTGCAAGGGTTCCGGTCACCTCCATCCGGGCCTTGGCCAGCGAACCGGCCGTGCATCACTTCGAGTTCAGCCTGGCCACCGGTGCGCTCATGAACGACTCCATGCGCGTGAAAGCCCGCGTGAACCAAGTGCATGCTGGAGTTAGTCCCTTGCCACAAGGGTATGATGGCACTGGGGTGGTCTTCGGCATCATCGATACCGGATTCGACATCACCCATCCTGACTTCCGCGACGAGAACGATCAGACCCGCGTGTATCGATACTGGGATCAAGTGCCTGCAAGTAGCAGCGCCTCACCGCAGCCCTTTGGGTATGGAACTGAATTCACGCAGGAACAACTGAACGCCGGTGGGCCAGGTCTGCCCGTGGATCCTCAAGGGCACGGCACTGCAGTGGCTGGCACCGCGGCGGGTAATGGCTTGGGCAACGGCAAACATATGGGTGTGGCACCAAAGACAGACATCATCGTGGTGGCTAGTCCACTGGGGGCGCCGAACTGGTCTGCAACAGTAGCTGATGCGGTGAAGTACATCTTCCAGCAGGCCGAAGCACTTGGCAAGCCCGCTGTGGTCAATATCAGCATGGGCTCCTACACCGGCTCGCACGACGGAAAGGACGCGGCAGCCCTCCTCATCGAGGATCTGCTCCAGGAACAGAACGGCCGAGCGTTGACCGCTGCCGCAGGGAATTCCCATGGTACCTTTCCGTACCACGTGCATACGGAGGTGGATGCCGATACCAGCTTCACCTGGTTCCAAACGAATACGTTCCCGCCGACCTACAACATCTTCAACTACCCCAACGTCTTCTTCGAGATCTGGGCCGATGCCGTGGACATGGAGAATGTCCGGTTCGCCATCGGGGCCGATCGGACGACCCCGGCGCTGAATTTCCGCGGGCACACGCCCTTCCGCACGGTGAGCGAGTTGATCGGCCAAGTGGTATCCGACCCGCTCGTGAGCGAGAGTGGGAACACGCTCGGTACGGTGCAGTATTATGCCCAGGAGCGCGGGGAGCAGGTTATGTTGCAAGTATTCATCGCATCACCCGATACCGCCGATTGCCTCTGGCGCTTCATGTCCACGGGCAGTGGCGCGTTTGATCTCTGGACCCTAACGACCTACACCCGGACATCCAACGTCCTGGGTCCATTGCTCGCTGCGGCTTGGTCGCCGCCCATACCGTTCCCGACTCCTGCCGAGTACCCAGCCATGGCCCATTACGTAGAGCCCGACTTCCTCCAACACATCGTTGATTCCTGGGCGTGCCTGCCCGATGCGATCACCGTGGCCAACTATTGCAATGAGGTGTCCTATACCGATTATTTCGGGGTGTTACGCACTGTACCCGGCACCGAGGAGGACATCTCACCGGCGAGTAGCAACGGTCCAACGCGAGATGGTCGATTGAAGCCCGATGTGGCGGCCACGGGGGATATCGTCTTCACACCGGCCCCGCTGGAGGCGATCCAGTGGATCATTGACAACCAGGTCGGCTTCAAAGTGGATCCGGGAGGGTTGCATATCCGGGACGGCGGCACGTCGCAAGCAGCACCTGTGGTAGCAGGGGCAGCCGCACTCTACCTGCAGAAGTGCCCCGATGCCAGCGCTGCGGAGATCGTCTCGGCCATCCAGAAGAGCGCCCGATCCGATAGTTTCACAGGAACCGTGCCCAACCCACGCTGGGGCATGGGCAAGGTCGATGTCTTCAATGCCATGATCAACCGCACCCGACTCGAAGCGGAGACGACCTCCATTTGTGCCGGCGATGGGGTTGAAGTGGAGTACATCGGCGGTCACGGCGAACTGGAATGGAGCAACGGTGCATCCGGCAATCCCATTCAAGTTTCAGTGCCAGGCGCGGTGAGCGCTACATCCGTGACACCTTCCGGATGTATCGCTCACACGGATACGCTTTCCTTCACCGTGCTTCCAGCACCCGCTCAACCGACCATCTCCAGCAACGGTAGCATTTTGACCAGTTCCACGGCCGCTGGGTACCAGTGGTTGGAGAACGGACAGCCCATTCCCGAGGCCACGGAACAGGAATGGACCGCATTCTGGCCCGGCTCGTACCAAGTCCTGATCACAGATGCCAACGGATGCTCCTCCACAAGCGCACCTGTACAAGTGCTCACCGTAGGCGTATCGGAAGTGGCTTCCGATGGACTCTTGGTATGGCCTAGCCCGGTGCGCGATCGCATGTTCATCTGCCTTCCCGCTACGTCAACGAGTGTCGTGGATCTCGAGGTACGGACCTCCGATGGCAAGTTGGTGCTGCAAGAACGTCGCGCTGCGACCACGGGCACCCTGGACCTTTCCGTGGTGGACCTGGCTACCGGGACCTACGTGCTCAGCATCGGATCCACCGAAGGCCGCTGGAACCACCGCTTCGTGAAGGGCCATTGAACACGAAGCGGCCTTGCTGTGCAAGGCCGCTTCGTTAGTCAATTTGGTACGATCAGTGTACCACCACCAACCGTGCGCTGCGGCCACCGGCTTGGAGGTGATAGCTGCCGTTGGCCCATGCGCCGGTGTTCAACTCGTGCATGCGTCCGATACGACCCTCCCAGACCACGCGCTGTAACGCATCACGCACGACCAGGTCGGTCGGTTCTTCCACCTTGATCGTTACCGCGTTGGTGGTGGGGTTCGGATAGACGAGGAAACCTTGCTCTACACGGGAAGTGATCGACGTGTTCACCTCGTTGTTCGCTGCGAAGGTGGGCGCTTGTTGAACGAAAGGACCATAGCCGTTCGGGATGCGGGCCAAGGCCACGTTGGTGCTTTGTGCGCCATACACCACATGATCCAACACCAGCCCCGATGAGGCCGATAACCACACATCCTCTCCGCTCGCCGATAGTTTGAAGTTGGCGTGCAACGGACCTTCCACGCCGTCCTCATCGGCCCAGATGATGAGGTAGCCACCTGGAGTGAGCACCGTGTTCTCCGGGATGCGCCACTTGTACACGTTGTTCCCATCATCGCTGAGCCAACCACCGCTCAGATCGAAGGCTTCGGTGCCGTTGTTGTGGAGTTCGATCCAATCCTCGTGCTGGCCGTTCTCATCCAGTTCCCCGGCGGTGTTCTGGGCCATCACCTCGTTGATGCGTACGGGTGGGTCCATGGCGAACTCCATTTGTACCAGGTAGGTGAACACATCGTGCTCCGCACCCGGTGGAAAGAACGATACGCTCTGCGCGGCGTTGTTCGCTGTGGCCATCACGTAGTAGCGAACGCGGGTCATCGATGCTGCAGCCGGAATGGTCCCGCCGAACACGCCGTCACCCGAACCGCCATCATCGTGTGCGCCATCGTCGAAGAGCTGAACACTGCTGAAGTTCCCGTAGGTACCGAGGGAGTAGAAGAGGTCCGTACGGGCTGGTGAGCCTGCGATCGTCGCGCGAACGTTCACGCTCTCGCTGGGCAGTGGATCCGCCCATTCCACGCCGTTCACCGCATGGCTCAACGCGCTGATCGTCGGTGCCACTTGGGTCACTTCGGTGTTGTTCAACAACGTGTTGCGGCGGTTGTTGATGAAGTTCTGCAACACCGTCAGCTCCGTGTTGAAGGCGGCATAGGTGTATAGTTTCTTCGGATCGGCCTGCACTTCGGCATCGATCATGGCTGAATAACTCGCGAGCAGCGCGTTGAACGACGAGGACTGCATCTTCTCCTGGATCAAGGTGCGCAGATGCGCGAGGTAGCGCTGGCGCAATGCAGGCACGGCGAGCAACCGGTTCAGCAAGGGGTAGTTCGCATTGTCCGCATGGTAGAAGGCGCCCCAGTTCGCCGCGTTGTTCTTCATCACGCTGTTGCCGTCGAACTCCAAGGGTGTCATGCGCTCCGTCTCTGGATCGAAGTAGAGGTAGTAATCCATCTTGCCTTTGTACACGTACCCATCATCATCCCCGAAGGCGATCTCGCTGGCCAGGAACCACAGGGTGCGGTCGATGTCCAAGTGGTTCTTCAAGGTGTCGGGCAGCGCGGCCAGTGGTGTTTGCTCCAGCTTCTGGCACACACGCACCAGGTCATCCCAGGGGTTCGCTTGTTCGGTGCGCTTCAGGGTGTAGTACTGCTGATAGGTGCTGGTGTCCGCGCCCAGATCGTTCAGCGCCGCGGTCCCATCGCCCCAGTTCGGTCCACCGCCAGGTCCACCGCCGGTGCCGCCCGGTGCATCGGCCCGCCAGAGCGT
>DAOORM010000006.1:15626-19455 GCA_035389265.1 Flavobacteriales bacterium
AGGTTGAACGACTTCTTCTGCGCGGTCGGTGGCAGCTGCATGTAACTGGTCTGCCCCTTGAAGCGCACACCCACGCTGTCGTACGTCACGCCATCCACCGTCAACGTCGCTGGGATATCCGTCTGGCTGGTGTAGTTCTGCGTCAGCAACGTCCAGTAGTTGGGCTGTGCGAACTGCAGATCCACGGTGCGGATGGTCTCCTTGGCATAAAGCCCCGTACTGGGCTGACCACCCGTGAGCAGCAGGTGGTTCGCAGGGTCGAGGTACATCTCGGCGGGTAAACTCTGGGCTGCACTGTTCAAGCCAGAAAGCAGAGCGAGCATCGCAGGCGCGATGGGGGTGATGCGCATCCGTGTGGTGGAGTTCGGTTAACGTTCGGGTAACGTGGGATAGACCGCGAAGGGACCATAGGGTTCGATCCCGTCCTCATCCTTTCGTCCGAACGCCCGCATCCGCCGTTGGGCAAGCGCCATGCATCGGCGAACTCACTGCACCTGCTCTCCAGCGAGGTAGGTGGCCGACACACGCACACGTTCGACACCGGTACCACCGAGTGGACCACCGTCGAGCACCACGAAGTCGGCCCATTTGCCGGGTTCCAAACTTCCCAGTTCGTTCTCGGTGAACGTGGCGATGGCGTTCCAAATGGTCATGCCACGCAACGCATCTTCCGGGCTCAACGCGTTCTCCGGCATGTAACCACCTTCCGGCCATCCTTTTGCATCACGGCGCTCCACCGCAGCGCGGTAAGTGGCCAACGGATCGATGCCTTCCACCGGGAAATCGGTGCCCAACGCCAGCAGCCCCATGGTCTTCCGGAGCTCCTCATACGCGTACGCGTGTTTGATCCGTTCAGGGCCCAGGCGCGCTTCCGCCCAAGGGCCGTCACTGGTGGCGTGTGTGGGCTGCACGCTCGGGATGATGCTGTAGGCACCGAATTTCGGACGGTCCTCCGGCGATAGCACCTGCCCATGTTCGATGCGCCAGCGCAGGTCGTTGGTGCCGCCCAAGACTTCGCCATAGACGTCGAGCAGCAGTTTGTTCGCCGAGTCGCCGATGCAGTGCGTGTTCATTTGGAAGCCGTGTTCCTTGCACCACTGTGCCACTTCGAGGAAGTGCTCGCGCGAGGCCAACTGCAGCCCGTTGTGACCGGGCTCATCGCTGTACGGCTGTTTCAGCAAAGCCCCCCGCGAACCGAGCGCGCCATCGGCGTACACCTTCACGCTACGCACCACCAAACGTTCGTCCTTGATCGCGCCGTTCTTGGCGAAGTGCGCGAGGTTGTCCTCCCCATCGGCCACCATGGCGTACATGCGCATCTTCAGCGCGCCTTCGCGTTGCATGGTGCGGATCAACTCGATGGTGCCCACATCCAAGCCGGCGTCGCACACCATGGTCAAACCCACAGCGAAACAATCCGCCTGTGCTTCAAGCAGCGCTTGGCGTTTCGTGGCCTCGTCCGCATCGTCGAAGATCTTCTGGAACACCGCCACCGCATTGTCCACCAACAAGCCCGTGGGACGCCCATCCTTCATCACCATCAAACCGCCCTCGATGCGCGTACCCGCCTCAAGACCCACGCGGGCCATTGCGGCTGCATTCACCACGGCCGCATGGCCATCTACCCGCTGCAACAGCACAGGGCGATCGGGGAAGAGCGCGTTCAGTTCCGTGTTACCGGGCAGCGCTTGTTCCGCCCAATCGTTCTGGTCCCAACCGCGGCCGAGGATCCACCCATCGCCCGGATGCGCTGCCGCGAACGCTTGGGTGCGCTCGAGCACTTCGGCCCACGAGCTTGTGCCGCTCAGGTCCACCTTCTGCTTGTTCAACCCATAGCCGAAGAAGTGGCAATGCCCATCGATGAACCCCGGATAAACTGCACGCCCGGCCGCGTCCACCACCTTCTTCGCCGCATATCGGTTCAGGATCTGCCGCTCTGGACCCAACTCCACGATGCGCCCATCGCGCACGGCCATCGCTTGGAAAACGGTGCCATTCGCATCCACGCTATGGATCCGCGCGTTGTGGATGACCAGGTCGGCTTGCTGGGACTGGTAGCAGCCAGTGCAGAGGATGGTGAGTAGCAGGAGGCCAAGCGGGAGCTTCTTCATCGGATCTTTTCGCTTCGTGGTGGTGTCCAGGTCGCCGTGGTGGTCGCTGAACCCACCGAAGGACCGTGGCAAGATTACGCCAGCGGGCGTGTTGGATATGCTTACAGCGTTAACCGGAGCAGGTTGGCTCCTGTATCTTCGCTAAGGTCATAACATCTTCCAACTGGCCATAGGTTGGCACTTGTGCTACCGTTGCATAGTTTGGTGGTCGTTGACCGGTGCAGCATGCTCAAAGCTCCTCGACCAATAGACCGCAGGGCTCCTTCGATTATCGGGAGTTTCTGCGGATGTTCTTGTAGGATATGCTGACACGGATTTTGGACTATGTCTACTACCGTATCGACGACTACTATCGTCGCAAACCGCGCTGGCAGGGTGGGGCGCTAGGTGGATTTAGGGCTGCAATTGTCATTGCTGGTGCATTGTCGCTCTGGGCTTTCAATGGTATGTTCATCTTATGGGCCAAAATCTTGAATATGCCTCCGCCTCTACCCCCTATTTACAGACCTCTTCTATTGGTACTTTTTTTCTTGCTTCTTGTGGTCCTTAGTAGGCGTTACACACCTATGCGCAAAGAGCTTCGCACTCGTTATTTTTCAGAACAGCGTGATTTTCGCTGGAAGCGGAAGGGATACTTGATCACTTTTGTGGTGATATCTTCTATTTTATTCCTTTTTGTCTACGCGCTCCTCTTTGGGGAAGTGGTCCATGTCCCACAACCTCAATAACCAGACTTGTAGTGAGCTTCCCAAAGTTGGGCCAAGCGGTTATCGTACGCAGGTATACTGCCTTTGATGTCTTTACTCTCATTGTGGTACCCGCTCCAACACGAACGAGTCTGAATTGATCAGGACCACACAGAGCGATCCCAGCCGATCACGAAGACTTATCCCAACTGGTACGGCGGTATTCCCATGTAACGCGTGGGTTGCAGCCCTTCCTGCATTATGTCCTTCGGTCGAGCTCCTGCACCCTCAGCAGCTTCCTGCCATCCACCACACACAACCCAAGGATCAACAAGAAGGGCATCAAGGGCGCCCGGTACCGCACCACGGCGCCCATCACTGGTGTGGTCCAGCCGATCACCAAGGACAGCAAGGTGATGTAGCCCAAGAGGGCCAGGACGAGCGCAAGGTTCACTTCCTTCCAAGGCCGGTGGAAGATCACGCATACGGCGATGAACAGGACGAGGACCAGGTTCTCCGCGGCGGAGATCAGGCCGAGCGGTCCAGGTCCAGCGTAGACCAGCGGGCCGAGCAGGGTGATGTACAGCGCATAGGGCGCTTGGGCCAGGAAGAGCTTCAACTCGGGCAGGAGCAATTCGGGCATCACGAAACTACCGGACTTCATCTGCACCGCAAGTCCGACGAAGTCGCGCTGTTTCATGGTGAGGATGCCCAGGATGTCCATGCCGCGGATCACGCGTTGCAGGTTGAGGCCCACCGCGATGAAGGCCCCGTAGACCAGCCCGAACCGGACCAACACCGCACGAGCCGAGCGACCGTTGCTCCACAGGAAGAACAACGCAGCCGGCAGCAAGCTCATGAGTACATAGAACTTCAGGAGGAAGAGCAAGGCCAAGGCGAAGAGGGCGAGCAACGGATCATACCAGCGGCGGGTGGCGGCACCGAGCGCTTGGATCTGGTAGAGGAGAAGGCCTAACCCGAAGAAGAGCAGGCTCTCCTTGATCACCCCGCTAGACCAGAACAGCACCGACG